>CAZDWF010000004.1:7694-56173 GCA_964508895.1 uncultured Bacteroidales bacterium | reverse complement strand
ACTTTACAGAATCCGGAAATAAAAAGTGATATTATAAATAATAGCTTAGGGTGGAGGTGTAGGCACCTCATAAAATGGTGCTGCCAACTTAAGTAATATTATAGAATATTTTGCTTTATACATTTCAAGAGGAATTAATTCAGGCAGTTTGAATTTAATAAACAACAATGCTGTTTCAAACTTATAGCTTAAAAGTAAAGCAGGAATTGGATGTTCGGGTTCATGATCATTAAAGACATAACTTATTTGTTCAAGTAAATTATGATGATGGTGATGATCGTCAAATGAATGGCTGTGTTGATGAAAAGGATTTTCGATTAATGTTATATGACTTACGAAATGCAATGAATCTAAAAAATAAGCTTTAAAAGGAATAATAAGATAAGCAGCACAAAGAAGAGTAATTATTAATCGTGAGAGCTGGTATTTCATAACAATTTATTGCATGATTAGCCGATGTAGCACTATTTTACAGACTATAAGCTGCTAGTCATTATATATACCTACCGGCGGACAAGTACACATCAAATTCCGATCTCCATGTGCATCGTCAACCTTAGTTACCGGTGTCCAATATTTAGCTTCATAAAGCGATTCCACAGGAAATGTTGCATCAACTTTTGAATAAGGATATTCCCATTCTTCCTGAAAGCACATCATCATTGTATGCGGAGCATTTGATACTAGGTTGTTTTTCTTTTCTGCTTTACCATCTTCAACTTCTTTGATCTCATTTCGGATAGCAATCATAGCATCAACAAATCGATCTAACTCCGAAAGAGGTTCGCTTTCTGTTGGCTCAACCATGAGAGTACCATGAACAGGGAAGGCTACTGTAGGTGCATGAAAACCATAATCCATCAATCGTTTTGCAATATCCACAACGGTAATATCTGCCGTCCTGTTGTATTCATTACAATCCAGAATAAATTCATGGGCTACACATCCATTCTTTCCTGTATATAATATTTTATAATGATCTTTCAGAGAATCCTTCAGATAATTTGCATTCAGGATGGCGTATTTAGTTGCTTCGGTAAGTCCATCGCCACCAAGTAGCTTTATATAACCGTATGAGATTGGTAGTATCAATGCGCTGCCATAATGTGAAGCAGCCACTGCATGTATTCCTTCTTCCTGTTTCTGCTCAAAGAAAATATGATTTGGCAGGAAGTCGACAAGGTGTTTTGCCACACCAATCGGACCCATTCCGGGGCCACCACCACCATGAGGTATAGCAAATGTTTTATGGAGGTTTAAGTGACAAACATCCGCACCGATAAATCCCGGGTTTGTAAGTCCAACCTGGGCATTCATATTCGCACCATCCATATAAACCTGTCCGCCATTATCATGAATAATATCCATAATTTCCAGGATGTTTTCTTCAAAGACACCATGCGTTGAAGGATAAGTAACCATCAACGATGAAAGGTCATCTTTATGCTCTTCAGCTTTTGCCCTGAGTTCATCAACATCAATATTTCCTTTATCATCGCATTTTACGATCATCACTTTCAGTCCTGCCATAACAGCACTTGCAGGGTTGGTACCGTGGGCTGATGAAGGGATCAGGCAAATATTCCTATGCCCCTCTCCTATGCTTTCATGATAAGCTCTGATTACCATTAAACCAGTATACTCTCCTGATGCACCGGAATTTGGCTGAAAAGACATGGCAGCAAAACCAGTAATTTTACATAGATCATCACCTAGATTATTTATCATTTCAAGATAACCTTCAGCCTGATCTTTTGGAACAAATGGATGTATGCTTGCAAATTCAGGCCATGACAATGGGAACATTTCGGCTGCTGCATTGAGTTTCATTGTGCATGAACCCAGAGGAATCATGGTGCGATTTAACGCAAGGTCTTTATTCTCAAGCTTCTTGAGATATCTCATCATCTCAGTTTCAGAATGATATGAGTTGAATACAGGATGAGAAAGGTATCCGCTTTCTCGTTTTAATTCTTCAGGAATTCCAATGATATCGTTCAGCAATTCAATTCCTTCCGGATCTTTTCCTGCTGCATAAGCAAATATTTCAATAATTTCCAGGATGTCCGCATCAGATGTAGTTTCGTCTATACTAATACTTATGCTATGTTTATCAAAGCGGAAGTTAATCTCTTTATCTAATGCATCTTCATTTATCTTTTTGATAATAGCCTCATCCTCAACAGCGACCTCCAAGGTATCAAAAAAACTTTCATTTTCAACTTTATAACCCAGGTATCCCAGTGCTTGTTTCAGTATTGAAGTCATACGAGCTATATCTTCTGCAATTTCCTTCAATCCTTCCGGTCCGTGATAGGCTGCATATAATCCAGCCATAATAGCAAGTAATGCCTGGGCTGTACAAATATTTGAAGTAGCTCTTTCTCTCTTAATATGTTGTTCGCGGGTTTGCAATGCCATACGTAAGGCTCTGTTTCCTTTGGCATCAACGGAAACACCAATTATCCTTCCCGGAATATTTCTTTTGAATTTCTCACTTGTTGCAAAATAAGCAGCATGAGGACCTCCAAAACCCATAGGAATACCGAAACGCTGGGTAGATCCAAGAACAACATCAGCCCCCCATTCTCCGGGAGGAGTCAGAAGTACAAGGCTCATTATGTCTGCAGCTACAGCTACCATAATTTCTTTTTCCTTGAGTCTTGCTACAAAGTCGCTGTAATCGAAAATATTTCCTCTTTGGTCAGGATATTGAATAATAGCACCGAAATAGTTTTCATCACCATCGAATTCTTTCCAGTCGCCCATTTCAATTTCTATCCCTAATGGCTTTGCCCTGTTAAACAGTATATCAACTGTTTGAGGGAAAATGCTATCAGCCACAAAAAACTTATGAATACCCTTTTTTACAGCAGCTCTTGATCGTGTATTAAAAAACATGATCATAGCTTCAGCAGCAGCAGTACCTTCATCCAGCAATGACGCATTAGCAATAGGCAATCCGGTAAGGTCAGAGATCATGGTCTGGTAGTTGAGCAATGCCTCCAGCCTTCCCTGTGATATCTCAGCCTGGTATGGAGTATATGAGGTATACCATCCTGGATTTTCCAGCACATTACGTGAAATAACACCGGGAGTAATGGTGTTATAATATCCTAGCCCAATATATGATCTGTAAACTTTATTATTAGCACCTAATTCTTTAAGATGTTGTATGTATTGGTACTCATTAAGCCCTTCAGGAAGGTCAAGTTTTTCCTTCAAACGAATGGATGCAGGAACTGTTTTATCGATCAATGCGTCAAGACTGTTAAAGCCAGTTTTTTCTAACATCTCAGCTACTTCATTCTCTCTTGGACCATTATGTCGTTTAATAAAACCATTTGAAATCATCGCAGTAATATTAAGTCATTAATTTAAACCGCAAATGTAAGAATCTTTGGTAGAACTTCGGTAGCTGGTTGAATGTTTGTTAATAAATTAACATCATATCTTCAATTAACAGGCACTGGGTGCTGGTCACTAGGTTCTGGGTGTGAGGTGTACATATTTATTTTCAGCATTTCATAGTATATGAATAACTTGCCAGAAGAAAGAATTTATCAAGTAAGATCATAGAGATAAAGATTGAATTTTGCACTGCAGCACCAGAGCCCAGTACCAAGCGCCTAGTACCTGATTCTTGATTGCACAAACACTCACTTCCGCACCACCTTGTGACTTGCGACCTGAATCTTGCGTATAAACGGCTAATTTCGTACATTTATATTTCATCTTTTCCAGGCACCCCATGAATAAGCATCTTAAAATAGTGGTGATTACGATTATTGTGATGGCTTATTCTATTGGAATGTGTTATCCGCAAAGCAAACAGACCAGATTCAGACATCTGACAGCAAAAGACGGTTTCACTTCTGCAACTGTCAATACAATATATAAAGATTCTCTGGGATTTATATGGCTTGGTGCGTTTGATGGTCTTTATCGGTATGATGGTTATGAGTTTAAGACATATAAGCATGACCCAAGTGATCCAACATCTCTATCAAATAATACAATTTCTAATATTATTGAGGATAAAAATGGGAGACTATGGGTTGGTTCAATGTGGAGCGGACTTAACAGATATAATCGAATAAGTGACAGATTCAAAAGATATTATCCAAATCCAGACACATCTTTATTAGATGTTAATGGGATTTCATGCATTTATCAAGATAGGGAAGGAACTATTTGGGTGAGTACACCAACAGGTGGGCTACACCAATATATTGATTCTTTAGATAGATTTATAAGCTATAAATATGACACGAATAATCCTGTTAATTTCAAAAACTTTGTTATCTGTATGCTTGAAGACTCACAGGGAAACTTCTGGACTGGGACGTGGGAAGGTTTATATATTTTTAACAGGAAAGAAAAAAAATATTTCAATCCTGATTTTCTTAACAAGGTAGACGGAATTTATTTATTCAACCGCGGAAAAGAGTTTCTTAAATTCGAGGATAATATTATAACAAGAAATGATTTACAAAACATTAAATATAAGGACATATTTGAAGATAGTAGCGGAATCCATTGGTTCACAACTTCTATAGGATTGTTAAAATATGATCCGAAACTGAACGAGCTTATATACTTTGAAAGTCAGGTTGGCGATCCTAATTCTTTAAGTTCAAATACAGTAGATGAGATCATTGAAGATCCTTTGACAGGTGAAGGTACCTTATGGATTTCATCACATAGGGGTTTAAATCAATTTAACAAGGAAACGGGAGAAAACACACGATATTTCCACGACCCAATCAACTCACAAAGCCTTCCATACAGCGTTATTCATGGTTTACATCTTGATAATGATGAACTTCTGTGGATTGGAGTTGAAAATAGTGGTGTTTCCATATTAAATCTGACTAATACAAATTATGAGTATTATATGTTAGAATCAAAACAGAATAAAGATCAACTGCTTACTGCAACATCATTTTATAAGGACCAAATTGGTTTTACATGGGTGGGAACGAATAAAGGTGGGCTTTTAAAATATGATCAGGATATGAACCTGGTTGATCATTACTACTTTTCTGGGTCAAATTTCATTTATTCAATTTATGAAACTGATGATGGACGTTTAATAACTGGTACATTGAGTGATTTGTTTCTATTTGATCGCCCAAATAATGAATTTATACACTGCACATTAATCAGTGATAATTCTGTGATGAAAAGCGCCAGAATCAATACTATAATTAAAGATTCATTTGGTTGGTATTGGGTTGGTTCTATAGTACCGAATGGGTTATTCTATCAAAGACCTGATTCTAAAATAAACACTCATTTTCAGCAAATCAATAAAGATCCACTTAATCATACCGATATTCGTGATTTTCATGAAGACAAAAATGGCATCCTCTGGGTTGCCACTAATGGAGCAGGCATCTTTATTCTTAAACCTGGAAACAGAGACTCCTTAAACTTTGAAAAATTCAAATCATCATCGAATAATGTGAATCTTTTAAATACACTTACAATCCACGAAGACCAGAATGGCGTATTATGGTTTGGTGGGTTTAATGGGCTGACAAGGTACAATCCCAAAAACGATTCTATAACAATTTTTAACTCTAACAATGGACTTCAAGTAGATGCAATTTATGACATAGAAGGTGAAGGTCAATATTTATGGCTATCATCAGATAAAGGTCTGCTTCGTTTCGATCCTATAGCTTCGCGGGATAAACAGGTAAAAATCATGCAGCTTTCTGATGGAATTCCTTTTGAGGACATATATACATACGATATTTATAGATCGGAAGAAGGCATGATACATGTTGGAGGGAAAAGAGGAACAAGGAATGGTTTCTTTCGTTTCCATCCGAACAATATAAAAGAAAACCAACACATACCTCCTATTGTGATTACCAGCTTCCAGGTAAACAACAAAGCTTTCCCTCTTGATACCAACATAATAGAGAAGAAGCATATTTTTCTTAAGCATAATCAAAACTATTTTTCCTTTGAGTTCGCAGCCTTGGATTATGTTAATCCGGAGAAGAACCAGTATGCATACAAACTTGAAGGTATTGATAAGGATTGGGTTCAGTCAGGCAATCGTCGATTCATCAACTATACTGGTATTGGATCCGGTACTTATACATTCAGGGTTAAGGGATCGAACAATGACGGTATATGGAATGAAGAGGGTATAAGCATGACTATTACCATTCTTCCTCCTCTCTGGAAAACATGGTGGGCATATAGTTTTTATGTAATATTTATTGTTGCAATATTGTATATGATTATTTGGTTCTTTGTCAGGCGACAGCGATTACTTCATAACCTGAAGATGGAGCAATTACAATCTGATAAACTGGAAAATCTTGATAAAATGAAATCCCATTTTTTTGCAAATATCTCTCATGAATTTCGTACTCCCCTGACATTGATACTTGGTCCGGTTGCAAAAGTATTGACAAAAATTAATGACGATAGTATTCGTCAGGATCTAAGCATGATGCAGAGAAATGCCAGACGTTTGCAAAATCTCATTAATCAGTTGCTTAGCCTTTCTAGACTTGAATATGGGAAATTAAAACTTCAGGCCAGGGAAGATAACATTGTAAACTTGGTTAGAAGCTATTTTCAATCCTTTGAATCCCTTGCAAAACAAAAAAATATAGAACTGGATTTCAAATCGGATCAAGAAATTATCCTTATTTATGTCGATCAGGATAAGCTCGAGAAAATCCTCAATAACTTGCTTTCCAATGCACTTAAGTTTACTCCCACGAAAGGGCGGATTGAGGTAACAGTCCTACATCACACATCAAGCGTAACGATTATTATCTCCGACACAGGCTCCGGTATCCCGCAAGGCGAACTCCCACATATCTTCGACCGCTTCTACCAGGCTAATGAATCCTATACGAAAGACCATGAAGGAACAGGAATTGGCCTGGCCCTGGCAAAAGAAATGGTAGAATTACATCATGGAGAGATTAGAGTTGAAAGCAAAGAAGGAGAAGGCACAAGGTTTATAGTAACCCTTCCGCTTGGAAATGAACATCTTAAGGAAAGCGAGATTGATTCTGGATCAAATAACAATAAAAGTATTGCTTCAGTCACTGAACCGATGATGGTAGATTTTCAGGAATCCCAACCATCAGATCCAGTTTCTGAAACTATTTCAGAATCTGATCCAAGACCTGTTCTTTTAGTTGTGGAAGATAACGCCGACCTTAGAGTATACATAAAAGATTACCTCAATGAATCATATCAGGTGCTTGAAGCAATTAATGGGAAGGATGGTTTAGATAAAGCTATTATGCATATCCCAGACCTTGTCATAAGCGATGTGATGATGCCCAAAATGGATGGAATGGAATTTTGTCACAAACTAAAAACAGACGAGCGAACTAGCCACATCCCGGTTATTCTGCTCACTGCCAAAGCAAGTATGGAAGACAAGTTGGAAGGTCTCGATACGGGTGCTGATGATTTTCTGACCAAGCCATTTGACCCCCAGGAACTACTTACCCGGATTGCCAACCTGATCACTCAACGCCAAAAGCTGAAGGAAAAGTACAAAAGCCGTTTAGGTCTTAGCGAAGCAAAAGAACAGGAAGTGGTTTTGTCTTCTGATGATAAATTTCTACACAAAGCCGAATCCTTCGTTAAAGAAAATCTTGGTGACCCTGATTTTAGTGTTGAAACCTTTGCCCGGCAAATGGCCATGAGCCAATCACAGTTGTACCGCAAACTAAAGGCACTCACCGATCTCACCCCGAATGAAATGATCCGAACTTTTCGCTTACAAAGGGCTGCAAAACTGCTTACTCACCATAGTGGTAACATCGCTGAAATTGCCTATGAAGTTGGATTTAACAATCCATCTTATTTTTCCGAATGTTTCCAGAAGCAATTCGGCAAACTTCCGTCTGAATTTAAAGCTTGATCCCAGGTATATATAAACTCCCATTTCCAAATTTTCTGTCCACAAATAGCAAAAATCGGATACTGCAAGATTTCTTGCATCATTTGACTTTTTTCTGGTAGGAGTTCCTACACCTCCGGCTATAATTTTACAAAATCAAACACAAACAAATTATTTCCAACAAAATAATGGAGTATTCAATCATGAAAAAAAATATATCACTTCTTTTAATCAACATTTTTCTGTTATCTGCAGTTTGTAGTGCTCAAAAAGTTGCAACCTGGAATGATATTCCAGAAGATGTTAAAAACACAAATGTGTTCAAACGTTTTGCCTGGGAATATCAGCAAAGGGCTTTTCCTTATGATACCGCTCCCAATACTTCGTACCATAAGGAAAGATCAAAGGAAATTCAAAGAATAAACAACAGTAGTTTAAAAAGTACCGATCAATTATCCTGGACATCATTAGGCCCAAAAGGTGTTGATGACAGTACTATCTTACCTAACTGGGGTGTATGCAGTGGTAGAGTGAGAGCGGTGGCCATACACCCTTCAGATCCATTAACCATTTACATTGGAGCTGCTGGTGGTGGTATCTGGAAAACAACAGATGGCGGGGAAAACTGGTTGGATATTGGTCATGACCTGGAGTCTCTGTCTTTTGGAGCAATTGCAATTGATCCTGCCAATCCTGAAACCATTTATGCGGGAACAGGTGAAGCTGTATTTCTTGCAGGGTTTATTCATTTTAATGGAGTGGGTTTATACAAATCTGTAGATGGTGGAATAAACTGGCAGCTCATTACAAATAACTTTGGAAGTCAAACCCATTTCAGCGACTTGGCAGTAAGTCCTCATAATTCTAATATTGTAATTGCCACCATGGCCAGCGGATCCTTTTACCTTGGTGAAGGGCTCCCCAATGAAGGAGTTTGGAAAAGCACGGATAGTGGTAATAACTGGGACAAGACATTAGATGTAATTGATGCCTGGGATATTTTATTTCATCCTACTGATCAAAATATTATTTATTCAGCTGTAGGAGGGGTAAACGATAATGCAGGATTTTATATTTCAACCGATGAGGGTAATACATGGAATCAAAGTAACAACGGACTTCAGGCATCAAATACAATATCAAGAATGCATATTGATATTGCTCAATCTGACCCTGATATATTATATGCAGTGACTCATGAACCAAGCAGCGGAAATCCATTTTTCGGAAGTACAAGGGCGTATAAATCAGATAATGCAGGAGTCAGCTGGAATCAAATCTCTGAAGGCGTTCCGTTAGGAGGAAATTATGGTTCCGGTTGGGCAGATCAGGGATTTTATGATCTCTGTATTGCTATTAACCCATTAAATCCAAATAATGTATTGATTGGTAATATTGAGCTTCACGAAACAATCAATGGCGCAGACTTTTCACCAAAACGGCCTTATGGGAATAATGCCTCTGGAAGTCTTGTTCATACGGATTATCATACTCTAAAATTTTCACCCTCCAATCCGGAGTATTTATACATTGGATGTGATGGAGGTATATTTAAATCTATAGACGGAGGAGCTACTGCCATATCAGTAAATGAGGGTCTGGAAACCTTGCAATTTTACAGAGTCGGATCACATCCAGCCGATCCCCAGATTCTCTTAGGAGGCATGCAGGACAATGGAACTGCCCGAACAGTTGACGGGGGTGATAATTGGGATCGTGTTAATAGATATGATGGAATGGAATGCTTTTTCGATTACTCCGACCCAAATATCGCTTATGCATCTGCTCAAAATTGTAGGTTATTTAAGAGTGTTGACGGAGGACTTACATTTGCTCCATTATATCTCTCCAATGGTGCCTGGATAACTCCGTTTATAATTCACCCTGAAAATAATAATTGGATATACCTAGCCACCAACAGGGTTCTTCTTTCAACAACAGGTACCACACCATTTAATCCATTGTTCATTGAACCGGAACCATCAGCTATAAGCACTTTGTCTCAAAGCCGTGTAAATCCTGAGCACATAATATTTGCCACAGGAGGAGGTAGTATACCTATGCACGATTCTATTATTATAGTTAAGGTTTCAACTGATGGGGGTTATAATTGGGAAGATGTAACCTATAATGTTCCAGGTGAAGAAAGATGGATCACCAGGGTTGTTACAGATCCGGTTGATGAAAACACTATGTATATTGTTCGAACCGGTTTTTCTCCTGGCAATAAAGTTTGGAAAACAAACGATCTTGGTCAAACATGGCTAAATATTTCAGGAGACCTTCCCAATTTGCCAAGTAATGATCTATTTATCGATCCTGACAATACGGATCATTTGTTTATTGCCAATGACTTGGGAGTTTACCTTTCAACTAATGGAGGTGAAAACTGGGTTTATTCCAGTGCAGAGATGCCATTTGTTCCTGTCATGGATTTTGACTATGTGAAAATTAATGATTCCTCAAAGTATCTAAGAGCAGGTACGCATGGACGTTCAATTTACGAAACAAACCTTGATGATTTAACAACTTACACAGAAGAACATTTTGACTCAAATTATGCTGGGATTAAAAACAATTTTAATGTCTATCCAAATCCTATCTCTTCATTTTGCAATATTGTGTTTGATCAGCAACATTCAGGATATGCAGAAATTAAACTTCTCAACTATTTTGGCCAGCTTATACTAAATATTCACCAAGGAAGCCTTCCTTCAGGAAAGCACAAATATTCCTGGAACGCCTCCACCCTACCCAACGGGATTTACTTCCTTCAGCTGAGAGCCGGGAATGAAATGGTAACGAGGAAGATTGTGAAGATGAGGTAGCAGAATGCTTATTTTTATGCGAATATTAACAGGTTCTGGGTGCTGGATTTGAATATCTTGCCAGAGGCAAGAATCTATCAAGTAAGATCATAGAGATAAAGATTGAATTTTGCACTGCAGCACCAGAGCCCAGTACCAAGCGCCTAGTACCTGATTCTTGATTGCACAAACACTCACTTCCGCACCACCTTGTGACTTGCGACCTGAATCTTGCGTATAAACGGCTAATTTCGTACATTTATATTTCATCTTTTCCAGGCACCCCATGAATAAGCAACTGAAAATAATTGTGCTGACAGTTTTTGTGCTTGTTTTTTCTATTGGGAATATGTATGCACAAACAGAACAATATCAGTTTAGGCATCTTACAACGAAAGACGGACTATCTTCTCACTATGTCAAGTGTATAGCAAAAGACTCCAGAGGATTCATGTGGTTTGGGACCACTACGGGTCTTAACAGATTTGATGGATATAATATTAAGGTATTCAAACATGATTCGGAAGATGCAACATCTCTCTCATATAACAAGGTGGTCTCAATATTAGAAATAGATAATCAGTTTATTTTGTTTGGAACATCAAAAGGTGGGTTGAACCTTTTCAACATTTATACTGAAGAATTTAAACATTTTAAGCATGATCCATATGATTCTACAAGCATTAGCCATAATGCAGTCAATGTAATCTTTAAGGATCAGACAGGAGTAATATGGATAGGAACAAGCAATGGAGTGAATATTTTCATTAAGGAATCAGGTAAATTTCAAGTCATTAAACAGGTTCCTGAAGAATATGATTCCCCAAAGGATCATGTTAATGATATTTTCATGGATATAAATGGAATACTTTGGATAGCAACAAATGATGGCTTATTTCAGCTCGATAAAAGCAATTATAGTTTCAAAAATATTCCATTGAACAATAAATCAACCCTTAATCCAGAATCAAATAGTGTAAGATGTATTACCGAAGATCAGGATGGAATGCTTTGGATTGGGACATTTTTTGGATTGTTTACCTATAAAAATGATATCATAAATTATCATGGAGAACCAGACATAGCAATAAACCCGTTTATCTGGGATATTGAGATTGTGCTAACTGATGAGATTCAGGAAGCATGGATAGCCACAAATGTTGGCTTACACCGCTACGATTATTCGAATGGACAATTTAATTCATTTGAAGTTGTACCACACAATGAGAATGGACTTTCCAGTAATCAGATAATAGGAGTTTATTATGATGATCAAGGGTCATTATGGGTAAATACCTACAGTGAAGGTATTGATATTATTAAGCTCGACAGGAATCCCTTTATTCCACACCTTGTTCGTGATAGTATTTTACAACACTCAGCCCGTTCCTTTGCAGAAGATAAAGAAAAAAATATCTGGGTGGGATCAAATTACATGGGCTTATTGATGTATGATTCTAGTATGAACCTAAAGTATGTCAGTAATAAATTCAGATTCTCAAATAATGATGTTAATAAAGATCTTAGAACCGATGTTGTTTTGGAAGATTCAGATGGAACTTTGTGGGTAGGTGTAGGTACAGGAGAAAGCCGAATATGCACATTTAACAAAAAAAATAAGGTTTATCAGATGGTTCATCATGATACAAGCGAAGTATATAAAACTCCTTATTCGTTTAATGAAATTCTTGAAGATGATTCCGGTACATTATGGATTGCAGCCAGCACCGGATTGTTTTTGGCACCCAGGGGCCCGGATTGGGATTCCTTGATACATATTATTGATCATAAAGCATTGTCTCATACATTTATTCATGATCTGCACAAGGATAGTAAAGGAAACATTTGGATTGCCTCTGATAGTGGCTTGTTTTGCACAAAAAAGATCATTGGGGAAACATTACAATTCGATAAGTATAATTATGAGAAAAGGAAGATTGATCGAAGATTATTACTTCCAATCTATGTACATGAAAGCAGTAATGGAACTATATGGGTAGGAAGCACAACCTTATGCAAAGCAGATAGAGATAAAAAGGTATTCAGGGCCATTGAAACTTCTGATGAGCTCCTAAGCTGGAACATGATAATTTCAATTAAAGAAGATAAAAAAGGTTATCTCTGGTTAAGCACCTGGAAAGGATTGATCAGATTTGATCCAAATCGAAATACATCAGAATCAACCAGGCTATTCAATCTTTCTGATGGACTGCCCTATGATGGATATTTCAGGACTCATATGTATCAGAATAGTGAAGGGGTCATATTTATGCCGGCAAATTACGGCACTGGGGATGGGTTTTATTGTTTTAATCCCAATAGAGTTCCTGTAAATATGACTCCCCCAACGGTAGTGATAACAGATCTCAAAATACATAATCTACCAATTAAACTAGATAGTAGTATCAATGCAGTGAAGCATATTCAATTAGATCATAATCAGAATTTTCTTTCATTCGAATTTGCAGCCCTGGATTATACCGATCCCGCAAAAAATCAATACGCTTATATGCTAGAAGGAATTGATAATGACTGGGTTTATTCTGGCAATCGCAGGTTTGTAAACTACTCGGGGACTCCTCCTGGAAAGTATATATTCAGAGTTAAGGGCTCAAACAATGATGGTTTTTGGAATAAACAAGGCACATCATTGATTATCACAATTCATTCTCCCCCATGGAGATCCTGGTGGGCTTATAGTATATATACTATTATTATTCTTTTCTTGTTATTCTTCTGGAGAAAATATGACCTTAAACGTTATAGATTAAAGAAACAACTGGAAATAGAAAAGCTTGAAAAGGATAAGCTCAGTGAGCTTGATAGCATGAAATCACAATTTTTTGCTAATGTTTCTCATGAATTCCGTACACCTCTGACTTTGATACTGGGGCCACTAAAAAACCTTAGAAATGAAGTTTCATCTGCGAAAGGCAAAAATGATCTGAATATTATCCAACGAAATTCCATAAGACTACAACAGCTTATCAACCAACTCCTTAACCTGTCCAAACTTGAATCGGGAAAAATGAAGTTACAGGCAGCATATTTAGACATAAACCAAATGGTGAGGATATATACTCAAAATTTCAAATCCCTCGCCAATCAAAAAGAAATTCATCTTCAGTGTGTATCTGATATAGATGAAATATTTATTTGGGTTGACAAGGATAAGATAGAGAAGATCTTGTATAACCTAATCTCAAATGCTTTTAATTATACAACCCGGAATGGATCTATAACAATAGGTGTCCATAAAGAAGAAAATAAAATTAAGATCTCTGTTTCTGATACAGGCGTGGGCATTAAAAAAGATAATTTACCGCATATATTTGATCGATTTTACCAGGCAGACAATTCACATAAATCAGATACTGAAGGGAGCGGAATTGGACTGGCTCTGGTAAAACAACTGGTCGAATTACATCATGGAAATATCAGTGTAAGTAGTGCAGAAGGAAAAGGAAGCATTTTTAGTATCTTTCTGCAACTTGGAGATGAACATCTGAATAATAATGAGAAATTAGCTGAAGCAGATAAGGAAAAAAACAATTCTCAATCTATGGATATCCAAAATCCAGTCGAAGAATATTTTACCAATAATATTGTGAATGAAACTGCTAAGCAAAAATTATTAGATAAATCCAAGCCAATTCTTCTAGTCGTTGAAGATAACGCAGACCTGAGATTTTATATTCATGGACAACTTGAAGAAAATTACAACATCATTGAAGCAAAAGATGGGAAACAAGGATTCTCATTAGCTATTGATCTTATTCCCGATCTTATCCTTAGTGATGTAATGATGCCTGAAATGGATGGTTATGAACTATGTGCAAACATAAAAATGGATGAACGAACAAGTCATATACCATTGATCCTTTTAACTGCCAAAGCTGCCACTGAGAATAAATTAGAAGGACTTGAAACCGGTGCAGATGATTTTATCACCAAGCCTTTCGATCCTGAAGAATTACATATCCGTATCAGCAACCTTATAAGACAAAGGAAAAAGTTAAAAGAGAAGTTTTTGAGAGATATTCGCATGGATAAGATCAGGGGAAAAAATACAAATGAAAATGATGATGATGCTCTTGTCTCTATTGATCAGAAATTTCTGATTAGAGCCAGAGAAGTTGTTATAAATTATCTATCAGACGAATCCTTTGATGTTACAACATTCAGCAGTGATATGAACCTTGGTCGCACACAGCTTCACAGAAAACTCCGTGCTTTAATTGATCAATCTGCAACAGAATTCATCAGGACCGTCAGGATAAACCAGGCAGCTACTTTTCTCAGGCACAAAACCGGAAACATTTCAGAGATCGCATTGAAAGTTGGATTTTCTAATCCCGGATATTTTGCAGAATGTTTTAAAAAGCAGTTCGGCATTCTCCCATCTGTTTATGCTAAAAAGTTCAGTTAATTCCCAAGGAATATCTTTATTATGATAAGAATTGAATAAGATGGAACATATCCTATATTCTTTGCAACATACATGGTAGATTTCACCCCTCTCATAATATTAGCTTTATAGTTAATTAATTTGGAGGTCCCAGTCATGAAAATAAAAATTGCAATTCTCAGCTATTCAATACTATTCTCATTTAGTGTTTCAGCCCAGATCATTCATGTACCTGATGACGTTCCAAGCATTCAAGCAGCAATTGATTCCGCCCAAAATTGTGATACGGTATTGGTACACCCCGGAACTTATTTCGAAAATATTGTGTTCAATGGAAAGAGTATTACAGTAGCTTCTCTATTTCTTATTTCACAGGATACGTCTTATATATCAAAAACTATTATCGATGGTTCCAATTGGGCACCAGTTGTATGCTTCCAAAATGGTGAAGATACTTCTGCTATGTTATTAGGATTCACAATAATTAATGGATATTCTTCTATTTATTTTGGTCCAGGAGGTGGCATTAGCTGCAGTGGTGCAAGCCCCACCCTTAAATATCTTAACATCACTCAAAACATGGCTATGGAAGGGGCAGGTATCTATTGCTATAATTCAGCAATAAAGCTTATAGATATTACAATTCATGACAATAGTGCTATGTATATGATGACAGGATCAGGTGATGGGGTTGGTGGTGGTATATATTTTTCGAATTCATATCCAACTCTGGAAAACGTTACAATTTTCAATAACAATGGTGGATTAGGTGGAGGAATATATTGCGCGGGATCCTGTCCTTCATTTAAGAATGTAATAATAAGAAACAACCATGCTAAAATTGGGGGTGGGATATATTTTCAGGATGCTTCACCTGTTTTTGATGTAAATATGCCATGTAATATTTACAATAATATTGCTATTTATGGTAATGATTTATATGCAGATACTATAGTTAATATAGTAGTTGATACTTTTACGGTTCTGAATCCTTTGGAATTTCATGCTTGTCCTATACAGCAATTTAATTTTGATATCTCGAATGGTTTATACCAACAGGTCAGTGCTGACATTTACATATCACCTGATGGGAATAATGAAAACAGTGGATTGTCACCAGATGAACCAATAAAAACAATCTATCATGGATTTATAATATTGTTAACAGACAGCCTTCATACACATACAATCCACCTTCTTGACGGAACATATAGTTCGTCAACAAATGAAGAAATATTCCCGTTAAATTTACCAGACTATGTTAACCTTCAAGGTGAATCTGAAAATGGAGTTATCCTTGATCGTGAAAGACATGGTAGAATAATGCTAATAGAAAATAATAAACAAAATAGCTTGTCAGATTTTACCATATCAGGAGGGGAAATTCATGATTGGGAATACGGTGGCGGAGGGGTACTCTGCATTAATTCGGATCCAATCCTTCAGCATCTGACCATATCTAATAACCGTTCTATTTTTCCTGAAGTTGATTGGGATCAAGGATTTGCCGGAGGAATTGAACTTTTTGGTTCAGATGCTACACTTAAAAATGTAACGATCTATGGAAATAATGGTCCCTTTGGAGGAGGAGTATCCATTAGATCTAATTCTAATCCTGTTTTTCAGGATGTGGTCATAACCAACAACAATTCAGATTATGGGGGTGGAATGTATATAGCAAATACATGTAATCCTGAGTTTAAAAACGTGCTGCTTGAAAACAATACAGCTGGAACAGGCGGAGGGATCTGCCTGAACCTTGATTCAACATATTCCCTGGCTAACTTGACTATTAGAAACAACCGTGCTGAGAAGGGGGGAGGATTATATTCTGGTGGAAATATAGGGTTTGACAATGATAATCGTTGTAATATATATTTCAACCAGGCCACTAATGGAAATGATATTTATTCGGATTACACTCTAAATGTTATAGTTGATACATTTTCAGTAATTACACCATTGGTATATCATGCTTGTCCCCTGGAAAATTTCTCATTTGATATCCTGTTTGGGTTTGCTCAGACTTACGAGAATTTTTTTGTTTCTCCTCAGGGCAAGAATACCAATAGTGGCATAACTGAGGACGATCCTGTAAAGAATATCCATTGTGCTTTTACAAGAAGTTTGGCAGATAGCCTACATCCTCAACAGATCAATTTGCTTACTGGAACTTATAATACCTCAAGCAATAATGATCTTTTTCCAATTCTGATTCCAGATTATATCACATTAAAAGGGATATCAGAAAGCCAGGTTACATTAGATGCTGAAGGTGATTTACAAGTTATAAGTCTAAGAAATAAAAAAGAAGTATACATTTCAGATTTGACTATTACGGGTGGTTATGCCAAAAATGGTGGTGGAATAGAGGTAGATAATTCAGATGGAGTGATTGAAAACCTATTAATTAAAGGTAATTATGCATATGGAGGTGGGATATGGCAATATGGAAATGGAGGCGGTTTGTATTCCAATGCGTCTAATTTACTGGTAAAGAATACAAGATTCATTAATAATGCATCCTCAAATGGAGGTGGAATTTATTGTAAAGAATCAAACCTCACTCTTGAAGATATTAATATAAAAAATAATACAGCTGAACAATCAGGTGGAGGAATATATTGCAGAAGTTCAGACCCACAATTAAAGAGAGTCAGGATATCAGGAAATATTGCAGAACAAAGTGGTGGCGGAATGTGTGTAGGAGAGTATGGGGCTGGCTCAAATCCTTATCTTCAGGATGTGTCGATCACTAATAACAAATCTCAAAAAGGAGGAGGTATCACCAGCATGCAATATTCAAATCCGATTTTCGATAGTTTAAATAGATGCAACATTTATTCTAACTATGCCATTTTGGGCAATGATATATATTCAGACTCCTGGTTACATGTTATAGTTGACACATTTACTGTTTTAAATCCAAGTGGTTTTCATGCAAAACCTATTGAAAATTTCACTTTTGATATATTAAATGGATTCGTTTCACAAACAGATGCAGATTTATATATTTCGCCTTTAGGGGATAACTCCAATAGCGGATTATCAGAAGGCGAAGCCTTAAAAACAATACG
Source organism: uncultured Bacteroidales bacterium (assembly GCA_964508895.1). GTDB lineage: Bacteria > Bacteroidota > Bacteroidia > Bacteroidales > B18-G4 > M55B132. Next base: position 37,987 of record CAZDWF010000004.1, on the reverse strand, counting down.
TTTTGCATCAATTAAAATATTATCGGATAGTATAAATCCGCATACAATCCATCTTGCCAATGGCACTTATAGCCCCTCCAGTACAGGAGACATATTTCCAATTTGTATTCCCGATTACACACACCTGAATGGAACATCTGCAACTAATACAATTCTGGATGCAGAAGAACAATCAGGAGTTTTTATCAGTAAATATAATCGAGGCAATGAAGTCTCCGGTTTAAGTATGACAGGAAGTTCTGGCAGAGGCATTTCCTGTGTTTATTCCAGCCCGGTATTGAAAAATCTGATCATTTCCGGAAACGATGGGGGTGGTATATCTTGTGGTCATTCCAGCCCTGAAATACGCAATGTTATTATTGAAGATAACTATAGTTTTAGAGGTGGGGGAATATATTGTGGCAATTATTCATCACCAAAACTGACTAATGTGAGTATAAAAAATAATGATGGTTATTATGGTGGCGGAGGATACTTTACAAACTCCAATGCTGTCTTAACGAATGTCGAAATTGCAAATAATTCAGCAGAAACTTTTGGAGGGGGGTTATATATTGGAGGTGGTGATAATACAGTGTTGAGAAATGTTACCATTGCAGACAATGAAGGTACTATGTATGGTGGTGGAATTTATTGTGGGAATTCAAATACCTCAATAATTAATTCTATTATATGGCAGAATATTCCAGATCAGATATTAATTATTGATAATAATAGTTCGGATACCCTCACTGTTTCCTGGTCAGATATTCAAGGGGGAGAGGCCGGAATTGTGAATGAGAACAGCAATATAATCTGGGGAGCAGGCAATATAGACGAAGATCCTCAATTTTTGAATACTGGCATTTACACATTCCAGTTATCATCAAATTCTCCCTGTATTGATTCTGGGGATCCTGATACAATCGGGTTATTACTGCCAATGTATGATTTGGCCGGTGAACCCCGTATCTGGAATAACCGAATTGACATGGGGGCCTATGAATGGAATAATGTAGGAATAGCAGAAATTGTATTCGAACCTACTGAATTGAAAGTAAATACCTATCCAAACCCATTTTCCTATACTATTAATATAGATTATGAACTTCCTCAGGATGGTACAGTTATAATTAAAATATATAATTATTTAGGTAAACTTGTGGAAACACCTGTTAATTATACTCAGCAGAAAGGAAAACAGCAATATATATTGAATGTTTCTGGTTTACCCAACGGAATTTACTTCATTCAGGTGAGAGCGGGGCAGGAAATGGTGACAAGGAAGGTTATGAAGATGAGGTAGCAGATTGGTTACTTTAAAGCGAATATTGACAGGCACTGGGTTCTAGGTGGGAGTGCAAATGTTTATTTTTAGCTTTTTATAGTATATAATTGTCTGGATAGACAAGAACAAATTTAATTAAATCAAGGAGCCACAATTAAAAATCTGCACTACAGCCCCAGAACCCAGCGCCCAGAACCTGTACAAAAAAAGCGCTGCAGATAATCTCCGCAGCGCTTTCACTATATTAGATTCAGTATCGTCTACTGATTGATTCTCATCTTGTAGAATGAGCGATAAACAAAGTATAAAGCTACCACCAGGAATCCAATTCCGAAGTAAGGAGCAAGATCTCTGAAGTGTTCTGCAAGCGCAATCTCCATTGCCAGAAGTCCGAATAATGTAGTAAACTTAATAATCGGGTTCAGGGCAACAGAAGAAGTATCTTTGAAAGGATCACCTACAGTGTCACCTACAACTGCGGCTTCATGTAAAGGAGTTCCTTTTTCTTTCATGTCAACTTCAACAACTTTCTTTGCATTATCCCAGGATCCACCTGCATTGGCCATAAAGATCGCCTGGTAGAGTCCGAAGAATGCAATGGATAAGAGATAACTCACAAATAGAGAAACTGGTGCTGATGCATCTAGCTTATCTTCCAGACCCATTGTTTCCAGGAATCCTGAGGGAGCTGCAAGGAATGCAAATGCAAGTGCAAAAGAGAATATGGCAATAAAAATATTCCACATACCTTTTTGAGCATATTGTGTACAAATCTTTACAACTGCTTTTGATTTTCCCACATCTGCTTTTTTAGGAGCATTAGGATCCAGGTTGATATGTTCCCTGATATATTCAGTTGCTCTTCCGGCACCAGTTGTTACAGCCTGTGTTGAAGCACCGGTAAACCAGTAAACAACTGCACCACCAAGCAGGAATCCTAGAATAGTATATGGATTCAGGAGGTTTAGTATTTCTGAAGGTTCAATGTGTAATGTATGCTTGATAACAAGAATTAAAGAAAATATCATTGTAGTTGCACCTACAACAGCAGTACCAATAAGTACAGGCTTAGCAGTTGCCTTAAATGTATTTCCTGCACCATCATTAGCTTCCAGGTAGTATTTTGATTTCTCGAAATCAGGTTTGAAACCGAAGTCTTTTTCTATTTCAGGACTTACTTCTTTTTGATTTTCTTCAATCAGCGAAAGCTCATAAATAGATTGTGCATTATCCGTTACAGGACCATAGCTGTCAACAGCAATGGTAACAGGTCCCATTCCCAGCATACCAAAAGCCACAAGTCCGAATGCAAAGATGGAAGGATATATCATCATGGAATCCAGTTCGTAAGTACTTGCAAAATAAGCAATGAACATAAGAACGAAGAATACCATTCCTTTCCAGAACGCACTGAAGTTTCCTGCAACCAATCCTGATAGAATATTCAATGAGGGACCACCTTTCTTGGAAGCTTCAACAACTTCATTTACGTGAGTTGATTTAGGTGATGTAAACAGTTTTGTAAATTCAGGAATGAGTGCTGCACCAAGGGTACCGGCACTGATAATCACTGAGAGTGTGATCCACATTCCGTGAGGAAGGTCACCTATGATAAAGTAACTGGCGATGAAAGTAACGATTATTGATAAGATAGAAGTAATCCAAACCAGTGACGTCAATGGCCTTTCAAAATCCATATCATCAGCATTTTTATATTTTGCATTTGCAAGGGCACCATTCAGCCAGTATGAAACGATAGATGTACCAATCATCAATATTCTCATTACGAATATCCAGGTAAGAAGAGTTACCTGATTTTCAGGGCTGGCAACTGCAAGAAGGATAAAAGAGATCAATGCAACACCAGTTACACCGTAAGTTTCAAAACCATCGGCAGTTGGACCCACACTATCACCAGCGTTATCACCAACACAGTCAGCTATTGTTCCGGGGTTTCTGGGATCGTCTTCACCAATTTTAAAGATTACCTTCATAAGGTCTGATCCTATGTCGGCGATCTTGGTAAAGATGCCACCTGCAATTCTCAACACAGATGCTCCGAGAGATTCACCAATTGCAAAGCCTATAAAACTTGCACCGGCATATTCTCCTGGAACGAACATAAGAATAACAAGCATCATAATGAGCTCCAGGGAGATCAAAACAACACCAATACTCATACCTGCGGTAAGAGGAATGTTTAATAATTTAATGGGTTTTCTTTCAAGGGATGCAAATGCCATTCTTGCGTTTGCAAGTGTGTTCATACGAATACCAAACCAGGCAACTGCATATGAACCCAGGATACCAATAACAGTCCACCCAAGTATCATTAGAACACCGCCAACACCAAAATTAGCATCTGACAGCCATCCAAAGTAAAATGCTACTGCAGCGCCTATAAACAGGAATAAGATCGCAAGAAATTTACCCTGCTGAATCAAATAGGTTTTTGCAGTCTCGAAGATAACCTGAGCCACATCCAACATGGATTTGTGAGCTCTGATCTTTCTTATTTTTACAAACTGGTATAAACCAAATAAAAATCCAAAGACAGTTATTAAAAACCCCCAGTATAATATATTCTGGGACTTCACTCCATCCGGGATTACCAAGTCAGCTTCACTTGCAAAAGTGAGAGCTGGCAGTAATAAAACGCTTAATAAGGTTAAAGCTTTTCTCATACTTATTATTTTTATAGTTTCTTAATAAGGGGCAAAAATAACAAAGTATTTGGTAATTACAAGCAAAAGTTATTAACCTTAAGTATTGTTTAACAAGGCTTTTTAAATTACACATGACATTTATTATCATCACATCATTTGATTCGAAAAAATTTCCAAAAATTATTTTAACTTTGCGTTAAGAGAAGTGTTGATATAGCATAATCTTAAATCAAAACCAAGACAAGCAGGATGGAGAGATTACAACTGGAAATTATCGGAATGTCATACAGCCAGTCGCAAAGTGGAGCATATGCCCTAATACTTGGTGAAACCGGTGGTAAAAGAAGGCTTCCGATTATCATTGGTGGTTTTGAAGCGCAGGCAATTGCTGTAGAGCTGGAAAAAATGAAACCATCAAGGCCATTAACACACGACCTTTTTAAAAGCTTTGCCGACCATTACAATATAATTATTCAGGAAGTTATTATTGATAAGTTTCTCGAAGGAGTGTTCTTTGCAAAACTTATCTGTTATCATGAAGGGGAAATATCGGAAATTGATGCCCGGACATCAGATGCTGTTGCCCTGGCCATACGTTTTAATTGTCCGATATACACATATGAGAAAATCATGACCGAAGCAGGAATAAATATGGAAGACCAGAGTATAGATCTTGGTGAAGAAACGGCATTCACACAGGAAGTTGAAAAATCAAATGAGTATGAAGGATTCTCCCTGGAAGAGCTCGAAGACCATTTACAAAAAGCCATTGCTAAAGAAGACTATGAAAAGGCCTCCAGGATACGAGATGAAATTAATAGCAGGGAAAAGAATATATGAAACTCAAATACTTTGTCGTTTTAATATCACTTCTTTTATTTCCTCTTTTTTCTATCAGCCAGGAAACATCAAACATTTTAGAAGTTAATGAATACCACCAGGGTATTACTTTCATATCACTTATAAGAGGTTTATTAGGTCTTATTGTTATCATTGCAATTGCATACTTATTCAGCAGTAACAGAAAAGCCATATCCTGGAAAGTTGTTGGTATAGGATTATTGATACAGATAATAATAGCTGTTGCAGTACTTAAGGTACCATTTATAAAAAAACTTTTTGAGTATTTAGGAATAATATTCATTAAAATACTCGAATTCACCAAAAATGGAAGTGAGTTCGTTTTTGGCTCCTTAATGGACACTGAATCATTCGGAGTGATCTTTGCGTTTCAGGTGCTTCCTACCATAATATTCTTTTCTGCATTAACATCATTGCTTTTCTATTTTGGGATCATACAAAAGATGGTCTATGGCCTGGCATGGCTGCTAACCAAAACATTAAAAATTTCAGGAGCTGAAGGACTTTCTGTTGGTGGAAATATTTTCCTGGGCATGACAGAATCCCCCCTGCTCATCAAAGAATACCTCGAAAAGATGAACCGCTCTGAGATCTTCCTGGTAATGGTGGGAGGCATGGCCACTATTGCAGGAAGCGTACTTGGAATTTATATTGGTATACTTGGTGGTGACAGTTATGAAGGACAACTTCTTTTTGCAAAACATCTCATCACTGCTTCAGTAATGGCAGCACCTGGTGCTGTTATTATTGCAAAGATACTACTTCCTCAGACAAAACGCATAGAAAGCGACATTAAGATCACTAAAGATCAGGTTGGATCCAATTTCCTGGAAGCTATCGCTAATGGCACAGTACAGGGAATAAAGCTGGCTGTGAATGTCGGGGCTATGCTTATAGTCTTTATAGCGATGATCTACATGGTCAATTTTTTATTCCTGAAAATTGGTGACTGGACAAGCCTCAACCCATCCATTGCTGAATTAACAAACGGTCAATATAAAGAGCTGAGCCTTCAGTTTATTTTAGGTTATACTCTTGCACCACTTACATGGGCTATGGGTGTTTCTTCCCAGGATATTGCCTATGTCGGACATCTGCTCGGTGAAAAAATTATTCTCAATGAAATGGTAGCTTATTTCAGCTTTAAAGACCTTATCGCTGAAGGCGTATTTCATTCGGAGAAATCAATAATAATGACAACATATATTTTATGTGGTTTTGCAAATATCAGTTCAATAGGAATAATTTTGGGTGGAATAGGATCTCTGGCTCCTGGCAAAAAAACAGTATTGTCACAATTGGGATTTAAAGCATTGCTTGGTGGTGCACTTGCTTCATTGATCTCGGCAATATTAGTTGGAATAATATTGAACTAATCAGCAATTTTATTGGTTTATTTGATAAATAGAATTTATGCAACAATATCTCGACTTACTAGATCATATACTTACTAGTGGTGTTGAAAAGAAAGACAGAACAGGCACCGGAACTTTAAGCACTTTTGGCTATCAGATGAGGTTTGACTTGCAAAAAGGATTTCCTGTGATGACCACAAAAAAGCTTCATCTCAGGTCAATCATATACGAATTACTATGGTTTATCAAAGGAGACACCAATATCAAATACCTGAATGATAATGGAGTAAACATCTGGAATGAATGGGCTGATGAGAATGGAGACCTTGGGCACATTTATGGATTTCTGTGGAGAAGCTGGCCAGCTGGAGATGGGAAACATATTGATCAGATAAGCAAGCTTATCGAAGGGATTAAAAAAAACCCGGATTCACGCCGTCACCTTGTTAGCGCATGGAATGTTGGAGAACTGGATAAAATGGCACTGCCGCCTTGTCATATACTTTTTCAGTTTTATGTAGGTGATGGCAAATTATCCTGTCAACTATACCAGAGAAGTTGTGACGTTTTTCTGGGAGTTCCTTTTAATATAGCATCTTATGCTTTATTCACCAGGATGATCGCCCAGGTGTGTGACCTTGAACCAGGTGAATTTGTGCACACTTTAGGTGATGCACACATCTATCTCAACCATGTTGAACAGTCGAAATTGCAATTAACAAGAAAACCATATAAATTACCTGAAATGTGGGTTAATCCTGAAGTGAAGAATATATTTGATTTTAAATATGAGGATTTTATACTTGAAGGGTATGAGTCGCATGCTCATATTAAGGGAGCGATTTCAGTATAGAACAAAGAATTAATAATTAATAATTAATAATTGATGGAAGATTTTAGAAAGCCGATTTCAATAATAGTAGCTATTGCGCAGAATTACGCCATTGGTAAAGACAATCAGTTGCTGTGGCATTTGTCGGAAGATTTGAAGAGATTCAAGAGGATCACTACCGGCAGTCATATTGTTATGGGGAAGAAGACATATGAGTCGTTGCCGGTGAGGCCATTGCCCAAGCGCACAAGTGTAATTATAACGGATGATAAAAACGATGATTACAAGGATTGTATCACTGTGTTTTCCATAGAAGAAGCCGTTGAAAAATGTCCGGCTGACAAAGAAAGTTTTGTCATTGGTGGTGGATCTGTTTACAAGCAGTTCATGCCAATAGCGCAAACGATGTATATTACCAAGGTTCATCATGATTTTGAAGCCGATACTTTCTTTCCTGAAATAGATCCTGATCTATGGGAAGTGACAGAGGAAAGCGAAACATTCACCGATGAAAATAATTCACTTAAATACTCGTTTTTAACCTACAAGAAAAAGTAAAACAGATCTTACGAATACTCAGCCTATCAATGAAACGGAAAACACTTGTATTTTTTATCGGACTTCTGCTTCTTATAAATCTTTATTCATGCAGGGATAAAAATGAGCAAACAGATTATAATCAAAATTATAATACAGCTAAAGAGATTCCAAAGGCTGAAAGGCTCTTTTTTGATGTTTTTAAATATGTATATAAGATCTCTTATGACACCACTTTATTGAATGGAGGACAAATTATCAAAGACGGAGGTGTAGCACGATATTTCGAATTTCCTGAAAGAAAATACTTTGTTAGCTATGGGGATTTTTTTAAAAAATGTCCTGACAATTTAATAAGAAAAGGTCACTATAATGTCTTTCTTTCCGACAATTTTCTAACTCCGGCTTCATCGGCACGCATTGAGTTTATCGACTATTATGTTCAGCAATATAAATTTAACGGTCAGCTCAGTATTACAAATCTTGGGATGAATAATTCAGGAGGGTATTCATTTGAGGTCAAAATAGACACAGGCCTGCTCACAAATAAATACGATACTTTACATATACAATATACTCACTGGAATTCTGAAAACACCATACACTCATTTTCTGATGACAGCACAGCAAATCTTGGATTAATGGGAACATGCATTGGTATTACTCCCAATGGAGTATCTTTTACAACAGTTGTAACAGATACCCTTATCAGGGATTACAACTGTGTTTGGTTTGTTTCAGGAGATCAAAGCCTTTCTACAGCAACTCTGGATGTAAAATCAGGAAGCATAGAGTATTCAACATCCGACAGCTGTTCAAGCCGGGTGGATTTTTATTTTGATGGGATAAAGTTTTATGATGATGTGAAGTTAAATTAAACATTTATCACTATGATCCTGAGCGAAAGGAAGTGGAGTCAAAGAACCTCCATCACTTTAGCACCAAGCGCTTCAAATCAAATACCTCATATCCAATCGAAGTTCGAAAATCGCCAAATCGACAATCGTCCAATACTATCTTACGTCTTTTGTTTCTTCTTCTTAGCAGCTGGAAAAAGAATATTATTCAAAATAAGCCTGTACCCCGGAGAATTAGGATACAGATCAAGATCAGTGGGTGGATCTCCCACATAGTGATTATAATCTTCAGGATCATGTCCACTCAGGAATGTCCAGGTACCTTTGCCAAACTCTCCATGAATATACCTTGCTTCATCAAGAGCTTTATTCTCACCCATAATAAGAACATTGGGTTTAATAAATTGCATTTTAAAAGCAGTTGTTTGTCCCATAAACCCTTTGACAAGACGTGTATGATCCTGGCATAACATGGTAGGGACAGGATCCCATTTGGCAGAAAAATCAAAAAGAGTAAAATAATCGTTTTGAGGTCTGATTCGTTTTACATGCTCCTGAGTGGCATCAATGGAGGATATCTCATATTCATATGCTGAGGGGCTCAAAGAAAAATCAGTAAATGCAAAACAGTTATCATAATTGAGTTTTTCATGTGCATGGGGATCAGCGGGATCACCATCAAACATCACATCGCAGATATCCACATCATGAGCTGCCAGTGCCACATCATAGCTATCGGGAGCTGAACACATGGCGAAAAGATATCCACCTCCTGCAACATATTCTCTTATGGCCAGGGAAACGGCAAGCTTTAATTCAGACACTTTAGAAAACCCCAGTTCTTTAGCAGTTTCTTCAGCCGCAATTTGATTTTGTCTATACCATTGAAAGTCTTTATAGCGAGCCCAGAATTTCCCGTATTGTCCGGTAAAATCTTCATGATGGAGATGCAGCCAGTCGTAAAGAGGCAGCATTTGATCAAGCACCTCATGATCATAAATTACATCGTATGGGATCTCTGCATAGCTTAGCACAAGAGTAACTGCATCATCCCAGGGTTGTTTATTCTTTGGTGAGTAAACAGCGATCTTAGGTGGTTTATGAAGTTGAACTACTTCCATGTTAATTTCAGGATCGGCAATTTCCTGTAAAATCCCCGTTGCCTGAGCATCAGCAATAACCTGGTAGCTTACCCCTCTAATAACACATTCATTCTCTATCAGCTTATGATGTTTGATCATAAAACTTCCGCCCCTATAATTCAGAAGCCAGCTGACTTCCAAATCTTTCTGAAGTGTCCAATAGGCAATACCATATGCTTTCAGGTGGTTCTTCTGCATCTCATCCATAGGAATGAGGATATATGCTGCCTGAGCCCATGACAAAGCAAACATCAATATTATAAGTAGTAATTTCCTTTTCATAAAATTCCCTCTTTTCAAAAAAACGATAGAATTTAAGGATTATTTAGTATCGAGTTTTTCATAAATACTGTTCTTGCTGATAAATTCAGGAACAATCTGCTTCATCTTAGTAACAACTTCAATATCGTTTTGGTTGTTAACTAAGTCTAATAAAGAATCAATTTTTTCATTGATCTCTGAATGGTTATAACTCAAAACTTTCGCAATCATGATCTGGGGATGATGAGTAGGTAATGTATTTTCTTTATCGTTGAGCAGTTCTTCATATAGTTTTTCACCAGGACGCAAGCCTGTATATCTTATCTGAATATCCTTACCAAGTTCTAATCCTGAAAGCTTAATCATTTTTTTAGCAAGATCAACAATCTTTATTGATTTACCCATATCGAAAATATAGATCTCTCCTCCGTTTCCCATAGCTCCTGCTTCGAGAACCAGCTGGCATGCTTCGGGTATGGTCATAAAATACCGGGTAACTTCAGGATGGGTAACCATGACAGGACCACCTTTAGCGATCTGCTCACGAAAAATTGGAATTACAGAACCGTTTGATCCAAGTACATTTCCAAATCGTGTAGTAATAAAGCAGGTAACTCCTTTTTCATTTAAAGCCTGGACATACATTTCTGCGATTCGCTTTGAGGCTCCCATCACACTGGTAGGCTTAACGGCCTTATCCGTAGAGATCATAATAAATTTCTCAACTTTATTCTCAATGGCCAGATCAGCCAGCAATTTAGTTCCCTGCACATTTGTATTAATTGCTTCAGTGATATTTCCTTCCATCATTGGAACATGCTTGTATGCTGCAGCATGAAATATAATTTCGGGTTTGAATTTCCGAAATATATTTTCAATTCTTGACTTTTCCCGGATATCAGCGAGTACTATGGAGTAATCCTTATAATTACATTTATCCAAACATTCAAGCTCAAGATGGAATAAGGGACTCTCTGCCTGATCTAAAAGGATAAGATGCTTGGTTGCATATTTTGATAACTGTCGGGCGATCTCACTTCCAATGGATCCACTTGCACCAGTGATTAAGATATTCTTTCCTGATATTTGCTTACTGATGTTATCTTCGTCCAGGTTAATCACCTCACGTTCAAGAAGATCTTCAATTTTTACCTTTTTTATCTGGTTGAAACTCAACTCACCATTTATCCATTTTGAGACATGAGGAACATTTAATACTTTGGTGTCATTTTCAAGACATTGTTCAATAATTCTTTGTTTTCTTTCTGGTTTGAGATTCTGAGTTGATATCACCAGAAACTTCACCATCTTATATTGCAGTAAAAACTCAAGTTTATCAGAACTTTGAATAGTAACACCTTCAAGCTTTTTACCTATCTTTTTAGAATTATCATCAATGAAAGCTATGACCTTGTATTTGATTTTCGGATCGCGGTCAAGGGCATTCTTGGTGATGATGCCTGCTTCGCCTGCTCCAAAGATTATAACATTGGCATCTTCTCCACTTGGATTCAGGAATTCCAGATAGGCGACTTTTACCACCATCCTGAATAATGACATTGCTCCTGCCGTTGTAATGAAATCAATAATTATAATAGAAAAAGGTATAAAAAAGGTATTGTCGATAAAATAATAATCAAACAGGTTTGTGAGAACAAAGAAAAAGCTTCCCAATGAAATCACCAGAAATATCCTAAAAACATCTTCTGTGCTTGTAAACCTTATAATTCCTGCATAAGTCTTTGCAATTAAAAAACTGACAATCCTTATTACTACAATATAAGCAAGAATTTTTGGAAATGGTTTCATCTCAACTTCAGGAATCTCGAAATTGAATCTGAGCATATAAGATAACACAACAGAGAAAACAACTATCAAAATATCGATTGATAATATAATCCAGCGCGGAGTGTTTCCATAAGGTATGTTGATCTTTCTCATATTGAAAGCAAAGATATAAAGAAATTTAGGATATTATTCTTTAAATAATTCAGGAATTCTTACATTTGCGCGTTAACAATTTTTCACAAAAGATTATAAGGGAATGAAAAAAACAGCTTTATCAGCAATCCATGAAGCTATGGGCGGTAAAATGGTTGAATTTGTTGGATTTTACATGCCTGTGCAATTTGAAGGAATAAATACAGAACATGAAACGGTAAGAGGATCAGTGGGTGTTTTTGATGTATCACACATGGGTGAAGTATGGGTAAAAGGGCAAAATGCTTTCGAATTCGTACAAAGAGTTACCACTAACGATGTTGCTAAATTAACTGATTGGAAAGTGCAATATACATGTTTCCCAAATGGTAAGGGTGGAATAGTTGATGACCTCCTGGTATACCGTATTGATGAAGAAAAATACCTGTTGGTAATCAATGCTGCCAATATTGAAAAAGACTGGAAATGGCTTCAGGAACAAAACACCAGGGGAGCTTCTATATATAATGCATCAGATGAAATATCACAACTTGCTGTTCAGGGACCGGATGCACTGAAAGCCATGCAAAAGCTGACTGATGACAGTATTGAAGATATGGAATATTATACTTTCAAAAAACTAGACTTTGCTGGTGTAAAAGATGTTATATTATCTACTACAGGATATACAGGATCAGGTGGTTGTGAGATTTATATGGCCAATAAAGATGCTGAAAAGATCTATACAGCTGTTTTAGAAGCAGGTGAAGAGTTTGGAATAAAACCAATTGGCCTGGCAGCCCGTGATACTCTTAGATTAGAAATGGGATTTTGTTTATATGGCAATGATATTACTGATACAACATCTCCTATTGAAGCAGGACTGGGATGGATCACAAAATTCGTTGATGGCAATGATTTCATCGACAGAGAATTCATGGCTAAACAAAAAGAAGAAGGAGTTACGAGAAGACTGCGTGGTTTTGAGATGATAGACCGTGGAATTCCAAGGCAACATTATGAAATATGTGATGCCGATGGAAATGTGATTGGTGAAGTTACTTCAGGAACCATGTCCCCTTCACTGAAAAAGGCAATAGGGATGGGATATGTAAAAACCGAAAATGCCAAATTTGATTCTGAAATATTCATTAAGATCAGAGATAAATTATTAAAAGCACAAATTATCAGAACACCTTTTTATAAAGCATAAAAAGAATTCCGTTTATACGTGTTTCACGATATTTCAAAAAGATATTACACATGAAAAAAGTAAAATTACTCATGCTGACTTCAATTGCATTGTTAAGCTTTTCCTGCACAAATAAAGTGGAAAAAGCAGAAAAACAAGACGATTTTCAATATCTGCTCGAACAATTTGCAGATCTGAGAATAATGCGCTACCAGATCCCTGAATGGGATAAGCTTTCCCTGGACCAGAAGAAACTGGTCTATTATTTAAGCGAAGCTGGACTGGCAGGAAGAGACATTACGTTCGATCAGAATTATAAAAACAATCTTGTTATTCGTCGCACACTTGAAGAGATCCTGAAAAATTATAAAGGTGACAGGATGACTGGAGACTGGCAGAATTTTGTAAGCTATCTGAAAAGGGTATGGTTCTCTAATGGAATACATCATCATTATTCAACTGATAAATTTGTTCCAGGATTCAGTAAAGAATATTTTATTGAACTGATCAATAACTCTCCCAATTCTGAATTTGCATACAGTAATGATGAAGACCTGCAGGGATTTACTGAAAGGATATATGAGATTATTTCCAATCCTGAAATTGCACCAAAGAAGATCAGTCTCGACACCAAAGGTGACCTGGTTATTAATTCAGCAAGCAACTTTTATGAAGGAGTTACTCAGCAAGAAGTTGAGGACTTTTATGCAAAGCAAAAAGATCCTGACAATCAACAACCAATCTCATATGGATTAAACTCCAAAGTGGTTAAGAAAGATGGAGAAGTTGTTGAATTAAAGTATACCATTGACGGACTCTATGGTCCTGCTATTGAGAAAATCGTTTACTGGCTGGAAAAAGCGAAAGATGTTGCGGAAAACGAGCAGCAAAGAAAAGGAATAGAAAAACTTATTGAATATTATAAAACCGGTGACCTCATAAGCTGGGATGATTATAATGTTCTTTGGGTAAACGACGGAGATCCGGATGTGGATTATGTAAATGGATTTATTGAAGTTTATGGAGATCCGCTTGGGCAGAAAGCTACTTTTGAATCTGTGGTGGATTTCAAAAACAAAGAAGCTACCAAAAGAACTGAAACTATCAGTGAGAATGCTCAATGGTTCGAAGACAATTCACCAGTAGACCCAAGATTCAAAAAAGATGAGGTTAAGGGTGTAACTGCCAAAGTAATCACTGTAGCACAACTTGGAGGTGATTGCTATCCTTCAACACCTATTGGTATCAATCTTCCAAATGCGGACTGGATCAGGAAAGAACATGGCTCAAAGTCTGTGACAATGGAAAACATTACTTATGCATACGACCAGGCTGCATTAGGCAATGGTTTCCTGGAGGAATTTGCTGCAACGCCTGAAGAGATTGAAAGACAAAAAAAATACGGAAGCCAGTCTGACAACCTCCACACTGATCTTCATGAATGTGTTGGGCATGGGTCAGGACAATTACTTCCCGGAACAAGTTCTGAAGCATTAAAGAGTTATTCATCAGCACTGGAAGAATCCAGGGCAGATCTGTTCGCATTATACTATATGCTTGATCCGAAGATTTTTGAGCTTGGCTTGCTAGCTGATGAAGATGCTGCTAAAGCTGCATATGATGGGTATATCAGAAATGGGTTGCTCACTCAGCAGGTGAGGATTGAACTTGGAAAAGACATTGAACAGGCACATATGCGTAACCGTCAGCTGATCTCAAAATGGGTTTATGAAAACGGGAAAGATGATAATGCAGTTGAGATATATAAGAATGATGGCAAGACATATATTAAGATCAATGATTACCAGAAAGTAAGAGCATTATTGGGTGAGCTTCTTGCAGAGGTTCAGAGAATTAAGTCTGAAGGCGATTATGAAGCAGGAAAGCACCTGGTTGAAACTTATGCTATTAAGCTTGACCCTGAATTGCATAAGGAGATCAAAGACAGATATGCCAAGTTAAAACTTGCTCCATACGGAGGCTTTTTAAATCCTGTATTAAAACCAGTATACGATGGTGAGGAGATAGTTGACATTGAGGTAATTTACCCGAATGATTACACTGAGCAAATGATGAATTACTCAGAGAACTACTCATTCCTGCCTACATATAATTGAGAAAAAGCTTTAGTTTTCAAAACGAACTATTTTAGTACCCTAGCTTATCTGAATAATTCTGAACTCTTGAACTGATATTATCAAGAAGATCTTTGTCAGTATTAAAAACATTCTTCTTATATCCTTTGCCTTGATCAAGGTGAGCTCTAAAGTAGGGTAATGCTTTGTCAAATCCTGGAATATTTAATTTTGTATATAATTGCTTAACAAATGGCAAGAGGTCTTCCTCCAAATCCTCAAACTTTACTTCATAAAGCTGATTTTCAGGAATCAAATGCTTATCCTGGAAATACTGATCCATTGTTCTTTTGTAAAGTTCAAATATTACCTTGTCTCTTTCTTTTTTATTTAATTCATGAAACCATAAAGCCGGCATCATTTTATCGAAAAAATGCAATGTAGACAATATTACTTTAACAGGATTTCTGTAAATGAAAATGAATTTTGCATCAGGAAAAGCTTCCAATAAAATCTTTATTCTGGCAGTATTGGGTGGGTTCTTTGAAATAAGCTGATCCTTATGATTGAGAATATGAGTTTTCTTAACAAGCTTTATATAATCATTTTTAAATCTTTCAATATCAGCATCCTTCCTATCCTTAAATAATAATTGTGAGTCAAAATACTCCAACAATTTCTTTGGAAAATACCAGAAAAAGTAAAAGCAATTATTATGTTTTGCTCCAAGTGCAAACTCTTCTTCCTGAGGATAATCAGCATTAAGTTTAACATTATCACCTTTCCTGTTATCAGGGATGAGAAGTTCCATAAATGATTTAAAAAGCCATCTTCCAAACCCTTTAAATACATTTCCGGGAAAGACTCCCTGGTAAGTAGTAACATAACAGAACTGTGGATCTTTGCAAAGCACATTATGAAGATAGGTTGTACCACTTCTCCAATGCCCAATTATAAAAACAGGATCATTTGGAATAGAATATTTTTGGATCCTTTTTCTATATTTCAGGTTTTCAAACTGTCGAAAAGGAATGCCTATAAAACTAATAAGTAGTATGATGAAAGCCCTGAAATAATACCTTAGATCAATATGATTCTTAGAAAATAACCGGATCAAATGACTGAATGAGTACCCAACCGCTGGTGGCAGATAAACCCGAAAATTCTCCTTAACCGCTCTATATTTTCCTTTCGACATAAAAAAACCACTGAAATTAATTCAGTGGTTACAAATTTAAGAATATATATTATAAATTATATTTCTTCAGTATCAACAACTTTTGCGAGAAGATCAGCATAAGGGACAATAAGAAATTTTTGTCCTTCATGCTCAAGCTCTGTTCCTGAAAATTGCTTAAAATATACAGTATCACCAACTTTGATTTCAAGATTTTCAATATTTCCAACTGCAATTATTTTTGCAAATACAGGTTTTTCTTTAACAGTATCCGGAATAATAATTCCGCCAGCAGTGGTTTTCTCTTTGCTTTCCTCAGAAATATCAAGAATAACATTCTGATTTAAGGGTTGTAACTCTTTCATTTTAAATAGATTTAATTATTATTTACTTCTTTAATATCTTATAAGTATTATCCGTTGATTCCAAGCAAACGGTTCAATTTTGTTTTGTCAAAACCAACAATTATTTGTCCGTCGATATCAGTTTGAGGCACTCCCTGTTGGCCACTTCTTCTCACCAGATCTTCAGCGACACTTTGATCTCTGCTAATATCCACTTCATTATAAATTATTCTGTGTTTTCTTAAGTGTGACTTCAAAGTATTACACCAGGAACATGTAGGTGTAGTGTAAACAGTTACACTTCCATAAGGTTTGTCTTTATCCTTACTTTCTGCAATATATAATGCATCTTCAAATAGAGAATTGATATAATCAGCATCCTGGCAACCCTTAATTACATTCTTAAATCCTTTGTTTTCAAATACTATCAGGCTTGGTGCTGTTTTTATATTGTATTGTCCATGAATATCCCCCACTTCTGCAACATTGACTAACAATACATTTATTCCACTATTCTTTTCTGCAGCGAGGACAATATTTTCAAAAGCACAATCACTTTGCTCAGAACCTTTTTTATACAGGAGAACGAAAGTTTTATCATCGTTCAATGAATCAAGCATCTCCTGTTTTGATTTTATCTCAATAACTGACATAATTGTAATAATTATTTTGGGAAATGCTCAGATCAATTTTAATGCCAAAGCATCTTATTTGGAAATGTTTATAAATAGGGCAGCCCGGCTTCCGGGCTCCTTACTTCCCGAAAGAATAATGCAAGTAGTGAGAATGAAATCCGGAACTGCCCGATGGCAAAGATACTAGATACTAGATACTAGATGAAGCATTGCTAAGGCTTGATGCAAGACTTCTTATATATCCTAAATCTCCGTGCAAGCAGGGAGGAAGTTAAAGTCAAAGGCTTTCGGCCATTATCAATTATTAATTGTTAATTACTAATTCTCCCTTAATAATAAGGCATACTTTCCCTGCAATCTTCACTCTGTCTCCCATAAGCTCACACCATAGTTCTCCCTTCCTGGATGAAACCTGGAAAGCGTGCAATTTATCTTTACCCAATTTATCAGCCCAGTATGGAATTAAAGTTGTATGAGCTGATCCAGTGACAGGATCTTCATTGATACCAACATTAGGAGCAAAAAACCGGGAAACAAAATCAGAATGATCGCCTTTTGATGTAACGATAATTCCCAGATAATCAAGCTCTTTTAAGAGGTTGAAATCAGGATTTAATGAATGTACTGTTTCTTCATCTTTTACAAGAACCATTAAATCCCTTGAGCTGTATGCAGCTTCAGGAATCACACCCAGGGCTTTAATCAATACCAGTGGGATATCAGCATCTTTAGGTGGAGTTGATGGAAAATCAAGAATCAGCATATCATCCTTCTTCTCTACTTTTAGTATACCACTTTTAGAATCAAATGAAACAGACTCAATATCTTCATCATAATAATGAAAAACAACATATGCTGAAGCTAAAGTAGCATGTCCGCAAAGGTTTATTTCAGTACTGGGAGTAAACCATCGTATTTCATATTCACCTTTTGATTTCCTGACAATAAAAGCTGTTTCTGACAAATTGTTCTCCTGTCCTATTTTCTGCATAATCTCATCATCCAACCACGAGTCAAGAATACATACTGCTGCAGGGTTTCCACCGAAAGGATTTTCAGAAAAAGCATCAAGCTGATAAATTGGAATATTCATATTGCGAATTTTTATCAAAATTATACAATTTTGCAGAACATAAACTAATTTAATGAAAAGGCTGGTTTACAAACCGTATTTGTCTATGAGATAAATAATGGCTGTCATACATCCCGAACCTAATTGCAATTCCCTGATATGAACCTTATCAAATGTATCATAGGCAGAATGATGCAGATCCATATATCTCTGGGCATCTGTCCTGTATCCCATTAACGGTACTTCAAATTGTTTCAGAGGTCCAATATCTACTCCACTTCCTCCTTTTCTTATGTAGTGAATCCCATAAGGTTCCAGAAGGTTTTTAAATTCTGAGATAATGGCATAAGTTCTATCGGAAGCATCCACTGTAAATCCTTCTGGCGTAAAACCTCCTGCATCCGCTTCCAGTGCCAGAAAATTCTTTATGTTGTTTGTTTTAGTGTATTCAGCATATGCTGCTCCACCTGATTGGTAGAGTTCTTCATCCATGAACATAATAGCACGTATTGTCCTTTTGTTTTTCAGTCCTAATTCCTTAAAGATCCTTAAAACATCTGCTGACTGAACACAACCGATTCCATCATCATGTGCTCCGGGGCTATTGAACCAGGCATCAATATGCCCGCCAACCACAATAAATTCATCAGGAAACTCCGTGCCTCTGATATCAGCAATAAGGTTAAATGAAGTTATCTCTTCAAAACTTTCAGCATCAATAATAAGTTTCACCTGCAGGTCTTTATTCTTTTTCAATACATCACTCAGGATATTTGCATCAACAGAACTTATGGCAGCACACGGAATTTTCTTTTCATTAAAATGAGTTGATCCTGTATGAGGGAATGTATCTATGCGTGTAGAAACTGATCTTACAAGCACTCCTGCAGCTCCAAGTTTGGCAGCTACCGCAGGTCCACGCGATCTTTGATCCACAGCACTACCATATATTCTGAATGAATTAATCAACTTCATATTTACAGATCTGTTAAAAAACACTATCTTACCTTTAACATATTCCTCTCCAAGCTCTTTAAGTTCATTTAATCCATTTACTTCTATTACTTCAGCTGTTATTCCTCCAGGAGGTGTTGAAGGTGAAGGCCCCAAAGCATCTGCTCTTAATCTAATTTTTTCCTTTCTATCGATAATACTAACCGAAGTATTATAACAAAGCCATGCCGGTGTTTTAAACTCCTGCAGGAATACTGTATCAGCACCCAGTTTTTCAAAATACTGTTTTAGATAATTCACCGCAATGACTGATTCTTCAGAACCCAGTAATCTCCCAGGAGCATATTCACAAAGGTATTCAAGGTTTCTGTATGCCTCGTCACTCAGGAGTACATTATCGAATATTTTCCTAATAACTTCTTTATCGGAATTTTGTGCAAATGAAGTAGTGCTTAACAAAATAAAAGTAAAAAGAAGTGAAAAGAATTGCATTTTTTTATTTGTAAAATTAGAAAAAATGCTGGTATAGATTATTTTGCCAAATTATTCCTAATTTTGACTTAACCAATCAAACAAATTATGTCTTTCAACCGCCGCTCATTTCTTAAAAATTCAGCCATTGCTGGTTTAGGAATTTCATTAGCAAACATTCCATTCGAATCAAATAGCGAAGACTTTCACCTGGAAGGTACAGCCCCCTTTCCAAGAGCTTTTAAAAAACGCTCTAAAGTAAGAATGGCATTTATTGGTGTTAGAGGCATGGGCACAGCTCATGTCAGAAATTTTGTCAAAATACCCAATGTAGAAGTTAAGGGAATATGTGACATTGTTGAGGAAAGGGCAGTGAGAGCCCAAAACATTTGTTATGATGCAGGATTGGGAAAACCAGAACTCTATACAAATGATGAGAATGATTATAAAAGACTTTGTCAAAGAGATGATATCGACCT
Organism: uncultured Bacteroidales bacterium; assembly: GCA_964508895.1. GTDB lineage: Bacteria > Bacteroidota > Bacteroidia > Bacteroidales > B18-G4 > M55B132. The sequence goes on along the minus strand of CAZDWF010000004.1, from coordinate 17,890 downwards.
TATTTACATTGCCACTCCTTGGAAATGGCATGTACCAATGTGCATGGAAGCAATGGAAAACGGAAAACATGCTGCAACTGAGGTTCCGGCAGCTTTGACAATTGAAGAATGCTGGATGCTTGTTGAAGAATCAGAAAAAACAGGATTGCATTGCATAATGATGGAGAACTGCAATTACGATAAGACCGAAATGATCATCCTGAACATGGTGAAGCAAGGACTTCTCGGCGAACTCGTTCATGCTCAATGTGGTTACCTGCACGATCTTCGTGCCGTCAAGCATGATATGAATGGTGAAGGTGTATGGAGAAGACATCATTCAATGGTTAGAAATGGGGACCTCTATCCTACCCATGGACTCGCACCTATTGCTCAGTGCATGGATATCAACCGGGGAAATCAGTTTGATTACCTGGTTGCTTTTGCATCCAAATCAAGAGGATTGCATGAGTATGCTGTTGAAAGGTTTGGTCAGGAAAGTGATCAGGCTCTTGAAGTATTTACACTCGGAGATGTTGTCACAACCATGATCAAAACGATGCATGATGAAACTATTATTGTAACTCATGATACAAGTTTACCACGACCTTACAGCAGGGATATTTTCGTTCAGGGAACAGAAGGTGTTGTAAGAAAATATCCAACTCCTAAAATTTTTATAGAAGGGAAAAGCCCTGCCCATCGCTGGGAAGAGCTATCTATATATAAAGATGAGTATTACCATCCATTATGGAAAAAACTCGAAAAAGAAAGTAAAGGAGCAGGTCATGGTGGAATGGATTTCCTGGAAGATTATCGTTTAATTGATGCAATGGTCAAAGGCAGACCACCTGACATGGACGTATATGATGCCGCTGCTATCAGCTCTATTACAGCTCTTAGCGAGAAATCAATTAATGCCAAAGGCATGCCACAAAAATGTCCGGATTTCACAAGAGGAATGTGGAAAACACCCAGGGAACTGGAAGTAATGAAAATGGGGGGGAAATATTAGATAGAATTGGGCGATTGTCGTTTGTCGAAGTTCGAGCATCGAACTGATTTACAATTGCCAATTTTTGTTTGGTGATAAATATTTGCTTAGTTCTTTTGTAATTTTTGTTTTGCTGTTATTACCGTTCCATGAAAAATTACTGTTAACTAATTGCACTAATCAAGTAAAAATGATAGTGTTGACACATCTTCAGATAGTTCCCCTTAAATCAAAATAAATTTCGAAAAAATGCAAAATAATAATCACATTCTGATATAATTTAGTAAAATTGAAGGTTGATATTCGATTGTATTACAAACCAAATTTTACAAATACTTATCAGATGCTAATAGCACTATTACTAACATTTATAAATCTCAAATCAGTTCGAAGTTCGAAAACCTAACGCTTACGCTTTAGCTTCAGCATTGGCGCATAACCGACAATCGCCCAATTCTGTCTACAATAATATTAGAATACAATATCTGGTTTTACATTGGCACACATAATTCGCAGAATCTTGTCTTTTAACTCTTTTTCTTGTATCTTTGCAACTGGTTTACAGCACGTTCTATCGTCCCGCCTCTGGCGGGAAGGAAAGTCGGGACAACACAGAGCGCCATACTTCCTAACGGGAAGGCTTTTCTGCCTCAAGCGGAAAGGACAGATAGTGCCACAGAAACTATACCGCCCTGAGCTTGTCGAAGGGTAAGGGTGAAAACGTGAGGTAAGAGCTCACGTCTTGTTATGGTAACATAACAGGAGGGTAAACCTTATGGGTTGCAAGACCAAATATATTCCGATCTGGCTTCGGCCTCATAAAGCTGCTCGCTTTAATTTCTTTGAAAGTCGGAATGGGTAGGTTGCTAGAGGTGCTGAGTGATCAGCATCCCAGATAAATGATAGAAGTTCCTATTTATCGGAATACAGAATCCCGCTTACAGGGCTGTAAACTAAAAATATCAATAAAAGGTCCCCCGACGGGGATCTTTTATTGTTTTAAGTCAAAAATATTCCCCTTAAAAGATCGTTTACTTCTTAAATATTTCTTGTTAATAACTATATCTCATCAAGGAAAAAACAGCTACTCTATTTAATAATTTTGTTTAAACTCAATCCTACTGATATGATCAGAAAATCTATTTTCACCATATCATTTATGGTAATGGTGATGTTTAATTTTACTGCTATTGCACAGCAAAGTGAATCTTACAGCCAGCCAAATGAAGACTATCAGAAAGCAATCACTCTTTATAATGCAGGTCAGTACAGTGCCGCACAGGATCTGTTTATCAAAGTTTATAAAGATATTGATGATGCAAATTCATTATGCAGGATAAATGCTGAATTCTTTGATGCAATATGCGCACTTGAGTTAACACATAATGATGGGGCATATAAACTTGAACAGTTTATCAAGAAACATCCTGAGAATACCAATGCCAGGATGGCATACTTTGAACTTGGGAAATTCCAGTATAAAAATGGAGATTATGAAGAAGCATTGAAATCATTCAAGAAAGTCGATCTCTATAGCTTAAATAAGGAAGTAAAAAATGAGTTTTTCTTTAAAAGAGGATTTTGCTATTTCAAGACTGATGAGAAAAAAAGGGCTAAAAGTGATTTCAGCAAGATACTGAACTCTGACTCAAGATATGTTGCTTCAGCTACATTTTACTACGGTCATATTGCCTATGAAGAAGGTGATTATGAAATAGCATTGGAGAATTTCGAAAAACTAAAAAACAATAAAACCTATAGAAAGCAGATCCCTGCTTATTTGATATCAATAAATCATCAGCAGAAAAAATATGACAGGGTAATTGCCGATGGATTACCCATGTACGATAAAGCATCATCAAAAGATAAAAAAGAGCTTGCCCATCTTATTGGTGATTCATACTACCAGATGGAAGAATATGAAAAAGCCATTCCCTACCTGGAACTATACAGCAGAAGTTCAAGGAAAGTCATGAGCAGGCAAGATTATTACGAACTTGGATATGCACTTTTTGAAACAAAGGATTTTAGAAATGCCATCAGGAATTTGCAGGAAGTAACTACTCAGGAGGATTCACTTGCCCAAAATGCCTTTTATATCCTGGCCTATTGTTACATTAAGACTGAGCAAAAACAATTTGCTTCCAATGCTTTTTCTTCTGCATACAAGCTTGATTATAACAAGCAAATTGCTGAGGATGCCATGTTCAATTATGCTAAATTAAGCATGGAAGTCAGCAAAGACCCTTATAATACATCAATACAAAATCTTGAAAAATACATTAATGATTATCCAAACTCCTCCCGGATCAGTGAAGCATACCAGTACCTCGCATCTTTGTATCTCTCTACGAATAATTATAAAAACGCCCTTACTTCAATTGAAAAAATAAAATACAAAAACAAAGAACTCGAAGAAGCATACCAGAAAATACTTTATTTCAGCGCTATTGAACTGTTTAATCTACAAGAATATCAATCAGCAATAAACCTGTTTAAAAAATCTCTGGAAACTCCGCTTAATAAAACAATTGTAAGTCAGGTAAACTTCTGGATAGCCGAATCATTCTACCGGCTTAAAAACTACTGGGGAGCAATTAAGTATTATAAATTGTTTATTCAGGATGACGCAAATGAAAACACTGAGCTATATCCTAAAGCACTTTATAATCTCGGGTATGCATATTTTAAAAGAGATGATTTCAATCATGCTGTGAGCTATTTTAATGAATACCTGAAAATAAATATTGATAATTCTACTATGACCAATGATGTGTATATCAGACTGGCTGATGGTTATCTCATGAGAAAGGAGTATAAAACTGCTATACTTTTTTATGATAAAGCCATAAAGATCAATAAGGTGGATCCTGATTACGTACTACAACAGAAAGCTACTGCCCAGGGTGCCACAGGCAAATTCGATGATAAGATATACACATTAAGCACCCTTGTAAACAGGTACAAAAGTTCACCATTAGCCGATGATGCCCTGTATGAAATTGGAACAACCTATTTGATTAAAAATAATAACAGAAAAGCTCTTGAGTATTTTAATCGTCTTGTTAAAGATTATCCGAAAAGCAATTATGCTATTGAATCTTTAATCAAAACCGGTCTAATTTACTATAATCAGGATAAACCAAAACAGGCCATCAAAGTATTAAAACAAATTATTAAAAAATATCCAGGGACACCAGAATCACGCCAGGCCCTGTCCAGCCTAAGGAATATCTATGTTGAAGAAAATAAAGTAGATGAATACTATAGCTATGCCAATAAACTTTCCTTTGCAGATGTAACGGTCTCCGAACAGGATTCTATCTCATATATCGCTGCAGAGAATGTTTATATGGAGAATAATTGTCCTGATGCTATTATTGCATTTAATTCATACCTCTCCAAATTTCCTGAAGGATTCTATTCTTCAAATGCCAATTATTACAAAGGTGAATGTTTACTTAAAGAGGAAAAATATAGTGATGCACTTATGGCATTTGAAAGGGTAACAGAACTTCCACAGAGCCGCTTTTCTGAAAATGCATTGATGAAGGCTGCAGAAATGAATTACAGGAAGAACAACTATGACAAAGCACTTGTATACTATATTGGCCTTGAAGAAATTGCCCAAAACAATAACAATAAGCTATTAAGTTATGCTGGACAAATGAGGTGCAGGTTTATTCAGGAAAACTATAAAAGTGCAATAGATGCTGCACAAAAGTTACTGCAAATTGGAACAATTTCGGATGAGCTTGTCAATGAGGCACATATTACTCTTGCAAGATGCTTTATGACAGAAGGTGAACTGAATCTGGCACAGAAAGAATACAAGATTGCTGAAAACCAGTCCAACAGTGAAATTGGGGCTGAATCAAAATATAATCTTGCATACATTGCCTTTAAAACCAATAAGCTTAAAGAAGCTGAGGATTTGATTTTTGAACTGCTTGATAAGTATTCAGCTTACGATTACTGGATAGCAAAAAGCTTTATTCTGCTTGCAGATATTTACCAGGTTCAGGGAAATATATTCCAGGCAAAGCAAACCTTACAAAGTATTATAGATAACTATGAAGGTCCTGAATTAGGAGACATAGCTAAAGAGAAGCTAAAAAAATTAAATGAAAGTGAAAACAAAGACCAGGAAGGTCAAAATTAATAATACCCTATTCAATATGAAAAAGAATAATCCAATTACCCTTGCAGTTGTTATTATGCTGTTCGCAGGATTTATTTCAAATGAAAAGGCTTACAGCCAGGGTAAAAATGAAGAGGTCACTATTGTGGCACCACACAAGCCAGAAGTAACCGAATCACATAAGATAAATTTTAATCCGTCCATTCCGGATCAAATGCTGGAATTTCCTTCATTAACATATTCAATACATGCTCAGAGAATCAGTACTTCGGTAATTGCAAATCCAATAAAAGCCGATAAAAAGCCACCGGAGAAATATAAAGATCTTAAACGAGCTTTTATCAGAGCTGGATTTGGAAACTATGTTACGCCTTATTTTGAATTGTTTTTCAATAGCCTGCAAAACGAAGATCTCAATCTGGGAGTCCACCTGAAACACTTATCATCTCTAGGTAAGATCAAAGAATATGCTAACAGTACATATAGCAATAATTATGCAGAGATATTTGGAAAGAAAATGTTTAAGAACCAGGTTTTAAATGCTTCTGTTTCTTACAAACGAGATATGAATCACTATTACGGTTATAAACCTGATGATTTCCCAACGATAAACCTTTCTAAAGATGATTTAGAGCATAGGATACAAACCATTTCACTTGCTGCAAGCCTCAAAGGAGGCAATCCGAAAAATGACGCTACTGAACATGGGCTGGGAATTGATTATTACTATCTGTCAGACAACTATAATACCAGTGAGCAGAATATCAGGGCATTTGCTATGCTGGGCAAAAGATTTGAAATGTTTAACATTACCCCATACCAAACCATTGGAGCAAATATAGAATTTGATAATTATTTAAACAAGGATACTGTTAATTCATATTCAGGAGGCATTTTCACGATTTCACCATTTATTAGTACCGATTTTAACCAATTCAGGTTTTATGCAGGAATTGACCTTTCATACAAGGCAGATTCCTCATCAAAAATCTATTTTTATCCACAAATAAGAGCTGAACTTAATATCGTGAAAGATGAACTTATTTTGTTCGGGGATATTAGCGGAGGAATTAAAAGAGTAAGCTATCAGAAATTATGTAATGAAAACCCTTTTATTCTTCCCGTTGTTACTATGCAATACCAGAATAATCAATTTATAATTGCTGCAGGATTATATGGAAACATTGCGGAAAAAGTGAACTTCCTTCTTGAAGTATCTAACAGCACCATCAAAAACCTTCCATTATTTATCAACGATACAAGTAGCATTCTCAATAAAAATATTCATTTGAATAATAAGTTTAATGTTATCTATGATGATGCTAACTTATTCAGGTTCCGAGGAGAAGTAAACCATAGTATTACAAGCAAAATCACTGCAGGACTTGTTGGTGAATACAATGGCTACTCAATGAAAGATGAAAATAAAGCCTGGCACAGACCAGCTTTAAAGATTGGTTTTACCGGTAATTTTATGATTCATGATAAGTTCATACTTGGAAGTGAATTGATGTATGTTGGCAATAGCTACGCAAGAATCTGGGAAAACCAGGCATATGTAGTAAAGGACATAGATCCATGGATAGATCTTAGCTTATCACTGAATTATTTGATTACAGAAAATATCTCTGCTTTTATCAATGCAAATAACATCCTGAACCAGAATTATCAATATTATTATAATTACCCTGTTCAAAAGTTCAATATTCTTGCAGGAGTGGGATTTTCTTTCTAAAAATAGTCCTTCAAATTTATTTTTTATAATCCCCTGATTCACTGCCTCTTATCTTAATATAACAAATTACTATTTTTCATATTGAAAAATTAAGATGTTTTAACACAAAAATGTTAATAAAAACCTTGATTTTCTAGGGATTAAAGCAATTTATATCGTAAATTTCTGTTATCTTTGCAAAGATTGAAAAAGTTCATTAAACGTTGATTATGACCACAGAAGAAAAGAACAACATATCCAGAGATAATTACACAGCTGACAACATACAAGTACTTGAAGGACTTGAAGCAGTGCGTAAGCGCCCTGCGATGTATATAGGGGATATCAGTTTCAAGGGATTACACCATTTAGTTTACGAAGTTATAGATAATTCTATTGATGAAGCACTCGCAGGTTACTGCGATGAAATCAATGTAGTGATCCATGAAGATAATTCTGTTTCGATTACCGATAATGGCAGAGGTATCCCAACTGGAATGCATGAAAAAGAAAACCGCTCTGCACTCGAAGTTGTAATGACAGTTCTTCATGCAGGAGGCAAATTCGATAAAGGATCATATAAAGTATCGGGAGGCCTGCATGGTGTGGGTGTTTCCTGTGTAAATGCCCTGTCAGAAATACTAAAAGTACATGTGCACAGGGAAGGGAAAATATTTTACCAGGAATATCACAGAGGAAATCCTGCCGAAGATGTTAAAGTAATAGGGGAAACTGATAAATCCGGAACAATAGTAACATTTAAACCGGATAGTACCATTTTTACCGTTAGCAAATATGACTTCTCCATTCTTTCAGCACGTTTGAGAGAACTGGCATTTCTGAATAAAGGAATTAAACTTACTCTCACTGATGAAAGGGAAAATGAAAACGGTAATGGTAACGGCAACGGTAACGGTAATACCGTATCCTTTTTTTCTGAGAATGGACTGATTGACTTTATCAACTATCTTGATGAAACCCGTGAATGCCTCATGGATGAACCAATAAATATAGAAGGTGAAAAGAATGGTTTCCCAGTTGAAATTGCCATGCAGTATAATACCTCCTTTTCTGAGAATGTACATGCATACGTAAATAACATCAATACTCACGAAGGCGGTACACATTTATCAGGATTCAGGAGAGGACTAACACGTACACTAAAAACCTATGCGGAAAAATCAGGCTTGCTGTCAAAACTGAAATTTGACATAAGTGGTGATGATTTCCGAGAAGGACTTACAGCTATTATTTCTATTAAGGTTGCTGAACCCCAGTTTGAGGGCCAGACAAAAACCAAACTGGGTAACTCAGAAGCAATGGGTGCCGTTGATCAGATGGTTAGCGAAAGTTTAAACAACTTCCTTGAGGAACATCCTAAAGAAGCAAAAATAATTGTTAACAAGGTAATACTTGCTGCTACAGCCCGTCATGCCGCTCGTAAAGCCAGGGAACTGGTTCAAAGAAAGAATGTATTATCAAATTCTGGTCTTCCTGGAAAATTATCCGATTGTGAAACCCGAGATCCTTCCATCGCTGAAATGTACCTTGTGGAGGGTGATTCTGCAGGCGGAACTGCTAAACAAGGCAGAGACAGGAAATTTCAGGCAATACTTCCTCTTAGAGGTAAGATCCTGAATGTTGAAAAAGCAATGCAACATAAAATCTTTGAAAATGAGGAGATAAAGAATATTTTCACCGCACTTGGAGTTACTATGGGAACAGAAGAAGATAGCAAAGCCCTGAACCTTGAAAAGCTTCGTTATCATAAGATCATAATTATGACCGATGCTGATGTTGATGGCAGCCATATTGCAACACTTATACTTACCTTCTTCTTCAGGTATATGAAAGAACTTATTGAAAATGGTTATGTTTATGTTGCAACTCCCCCACTCTATCTGATCAAAAAAGGAAGCTCAGAGAAATATTGCTGGAGTGAAGAAGAAAGAGAAGAGGTTGTTAAAGAATTCTCATCAAATGGAAGCGATAAAGGCATCCATATTCAGAGATATAAAGGTCTTGGAGAAATGAATGCAGAACAGCTTTGGCAAACAACCATGGATCCTGAATTCAGAACACTTCGCAAAGTTACCATTGAGAATGGAACAGAAGCCGACAGGGTATTTTCTATGCTTATGGGGGATGAAGTACCACCTAGAAGAGAATTTATCGAGAAGAATGCGAAATACGCAAATATTGATGTGTAAATAATATGCCATCTAAATGCATAGAAAAAGGCGGCTCAGTTGAGCCGCCTTTTTCTATCCAAAATAACCCCGAGATATGTGTGTATTAGTCATGAAAAAAAGCAATAGCACAATTATTATGAAAAAAAACCTAGAATTATGAAAAAAATAAACATCATTTCTCAGAGTCTAACCGGATTAACAAATTAATTAACCAATCGACTCTATAAAATTAATATATCAAAGTTCATATATAAAGAGGAAATCAGTATACGGTAATAATTAATCAGTTAACGGTGTATTTTTAATCCAATGCCCTGTCAAGAAATTGATTTAATGGATGCAAAACCTTAAAAACAGAAGGAACTTCATGAATAAATCCTTCCTGAATAATTTCTGCATCACCAAATCTTTTGCCCACAACATAACTCTTGTATTTTAACAATTCCACATCCGGGAAATCTGCAGGAAAACCCTTTGGTGGCCTTTTCAGTTTTTCATCCATAAGCTCACCAAAAGTGCTTTTGAATTTACTGTTATTTAATATCTTCTTAAACTCTTCCACATTATAATAAATCTCTGACCTCACCTTTTTCAACACATCTCCTGAAGGCATCCACATCCCACCTCCAATAAATGAATTTTCCGGCTCAATATGAATATAATATGTACCCACAGGATTTTTCTTCCCGCCCTTATTGAAGGCTGCACCAAAATTGATCTTATATGGAGATTTATCCTTTGAAAAACGCACATCCCTGTAAATCCTGAACACACATTCCCTGGGATGTAAGTTTGCAACTCCTGAATCGAACTTAGCAATCTCTTTTATCAAAAAAGCTACAATTTCATCAAAATCATCTTTTGTCGCTAAGTATCTGTTTTTGTTTTCGTTAAACCACTCTCTGTTATTATTTTCTTTTAATTCCTCTAAAAACCGGAGGACATTTTGAAGCTGCATGTATTAAGTGTTAGAGATTAATATTTATTCAATTCTGATGAATACTAAAATACTAAATATATGTACTGTTAAATCAATTAACATACTTTCAATTGTAATTGTTTTTTGTATTCCATCCTTTTCTCAAACTAATGCATATTCTCTTTCTCTTGCAGGGAGTTCTTCAGCACAGGAAAATTATTGGTCGTTACAAGATAATATTGCAGGAATAAGTAATA
>CAZDWF010000004.1:0-7684 GCA_964508895.1 uncultured Bacteroidales bacterium | reverse complement strand
ATATAGAAAAAACTACTGCAGGAATTTCTGTTGAAAACCGTTTCCTGATAAAAGAAATGAAATATTATCATCTTGGAGTTGTCATTCCTGTCAGATGGGGCTCAAATGGACTAAGCTATGCACAAAAAGGATTTGCTAATTTCAGAACACATAAAATGGCTTATGCATATTCCAGGGGATTTGGTGAGCATCTATCGGCAGGATTAAAACTTATCTATCAAAGACTTGCTTATTCAGGTGATATCCCAGCTTCAGATTTTATAAGCTTTGATATTGGTATAAGCTCAGAAGTGAATAAAAAGCTAATACTGGCTGTTCTTCTCAGAAATCCTGCAAATATTTTCTATTCCTATGCAAACTCTCCACCAGAACCAAGTGAAATAAATCTGGCAGTATCTTTTTCAGCATCAGAAGATCTGATCCTGTATGTATCAATTATAAAAACACTAAATATCAGAACTACTGTCAATGCAGGAATAGAATATATTATAAAAGAAAAGATCAGGCTGCGAATCGGATGCATTCCCTCACCCTTTGTTTTGGCCTTTGGTATTGGAATCAATTATGGCCACTACACTATTGATATGGCTTCATCCTATCATCATATCCTTGGATTCACACCCTGCATTTCAGTAATAAACAGATTTGGAAAATGATCCGGCTTTTAGCTATCGGCGCACTCTTACTGGCATTAAATTATGCAATTTCCCAGGATACTTCCAATAGCATCATAGAAACTCAAAAGCTGATAAATTCTATTGAAAACAGCCTTGAGATTAATGAAGAAAGCATCCCATACGACATCCTGGAACATTTGCAGGATTTAAGAAAAGAACCTGTTAATATCAATAGGTGTAATTCAGAGGAATTATACACATTGCCATTTTTAAGCGAATACCAGATCAATAGTTTCACAAACTACCGTCAGCAATTTGGTAATTTGTTAAGCTATGCAGAATTACTTGCTGTTCCTGGATTTGATCTGCAACTTGTGAAAAACATAATGCCTTATATCACACTCTCAACTCAGATAAGTGAAATACATCGTAAAAGAAGCAGGCTTAAAACAGTTTCATTCCTGCGATATTCAAGGAGCCTTTATTCTGATATCAACTACCTGAAAAATTACGACTATCAAAAATCAATAACTTCCGTTTACCTGGGATCTCCTGATAAATACCTATTCAAAATCAAACAGGAATCCAAAACAGGAATTAACTGGGGTTTAATTGCTGAAAAAGATGCAGGAGAAGTATTTTTTACAAAGAATTTACCCGACAGCATTCGCAATATGATAATCACTAAAAAAAATTATGGCTTTGATTTCTATACCGGATTTATCGAGTATGATGGGAAATCAGTCCTTGATAAAGTAATCCTTGGTGATTACCAGATTACTATCGGACAAGGTCTGAATATCTGGTCATCTGGATATTTCAGCAATCCTACTAATCCCATTCAGTCAATTCGTTACGGAAGGGGAATAAAAGCCAATACATCCTCTTATGAAACAGGATATTTCCGTGGTGGTGTGATCACCATTAAATATAAAAGTCTTTCTGGTATTGCCTTCTATTCAAACAGAATGCAGGATGCTGTAATTAAAGTCATCAATGGCATCAATAGTTTCTCCTCTTTCAAGAACTCGGGATATCACAGGAGTATCAATGAGATAAATTCAAAGAATTCAATCCGCATTATACAATCTGGTGGTTCGGCAGAGATACATCTCAAAAAAGGTATAATTGGATTTAGTTTTATAAACACATTGTTCTCATCCATGTATCACAAGGAAAAGGAAGAGGAAGATCTTTTTTCTTATACAGGCCGGAATATTTCTAATGCAGGATGTCATTGGAATTTCACATTGAAAAATCTCATTACTTTTTACGGAGAATTATCATTGACAGATAAAGGTAAACCCTCAATTATCTCCGGATTATATATTTCACCTAAGCCATTTCTCGACCTGTCACTTTCTTACCAGTACTTTAATGCCGGATATTTTAACATCTCTGCAAATCCTGCAAGAAAGGGTAATTTTATTCCTGAAAGTAATATCCGGTTTTTCCTGGCTATTGACCCGCTTAGAAAACTGGAATTATCTGTCAATATTGATTTTATCCACTTTAACTGGCTTCGTTCACGTATCAGTAAGCCAAATAATTATATTACCTTCAACTCAAGTCTGAGCTATTGTTTAAATGAAAATTTCATATTGCTGTTCTCATATAGTCATAAAGGTTATGAGCAAAATCTTCATTCACCGACTGAATATATTGACCCGGTAATAATCTTGAAAAAGAACTCAGCTCAGCTCTCTGTTTTCAATATTTTAAGCAATTCTTTCAGTAGTAAAAGCCGGATCATCCTGAATAATATAAAATCAACAAACAGTAATGGAGGTGCTTTATCGCAGGAGTTTGCCTATAAGAATATTCGATTAAAAACCAATGTTACGATAAGCTTTATCATCTTTGATACAGATAATTATGATTCAAGGATTTATGTATATGAGAAGAATGTATTGCACGCGTTTTCCTTTCCTTCATATTCAGGATCAGGCGCCGGAGGATTTATCCTATTGAAAACTGAGATATCAAAATGGCTTTCATTATGGTTCCGGATTTCTAAAACAAAGTACTTCAGAAATTCCTCAAATACAGAAACATGGAAAAACAAAAAGGGAGAAATAAGTATTCAGGCAAGGATAAAACTTTAGAGGTTCTAATAATTCCTTTTCTTCAGGAAATAAAGGAATTATCACAACCCCCTTTAACTCATCTTTTGCCTTTTTACAAGGTAGGGTAGTAATATCTGATCAAATCCCTTATTAATATCTGCTTCAATAAGGTCTATCCTGTATTGTCCACATTTCATCTTCAGCTCTTTCATAAATTTATTAAGCTTCTTCACATATTGATCTCTTATCTCATGCGGATTAAGCTTCATCTCATCTCCGCTTTCAAGGTCTATAAACCTTGTGGGACGGTTTTCATATCGAAAATCAACTTCAGTATTAGCCTGAACAACATGAAATAAGACTACCTCATGTTTATTATGCCTTAAATGTTGCAATGCGCTGAAAAGGTTATCAGAATCTTTTGCTTTTTCAAACATATCACTAAAGATAATCACAAGCGATCTTTTATGTATCATTTCAGCAATAGTATGCAATGAATCCGCAGCGAAAGTAGGTTTCTGGATATTCCAATTATGAGGAACGAGCATTTTCTCCAGTTCGGTATAAATGTATTTTGCATGCACATTAGTGGATCTCTCCCTGCTTGAAAATTCAATCTTATCAGAAAATACACTTAATCCAAAGGCATCTCTTTGCTTTTTCAACAACTGTATCAGAGCTGCAGCTGCATAAATTGAAAATCCAATCTTATTCAGCTTGTCAATATTTATCTTTTCCTGAAGGGGAAAATACATTGAAGATGAATTATCAATGATGATCTGGCATCTAAGATTGGTTTCCTCTTCGAATCTTTTGGTAAATAACTTATCAGTACGGCCATATAGTTTCCAGTCTATATGTTTTATCGACTCACCTTTATTATATAAACGATGTTCTGCAAACTCAACTGAGAATCCATGAAACGGACTTTTATGAAGCCCTGTAATAAAGCCTTCAACAACCTGTTTTGCAATAAACTCAAGGGAGCCAAATTGCTGTATCCTGTTAAAATCAATAGATTCAGACAAAACGGAACAAATGTTATATTAGCTTCTCGAGCTTTGCAGCCAGAACCTGTTTTGGAACCGCACCAACTTGCTTATCAACAACTTCTCCGCCTTTAAAAAATATTATGGTAGGAATATTTCTGATTCCAAATTTACTGGTCACTCCAGGATTTTCATCTACATTTACTTTACCAACGATTGCCTTATCGGCATATTCTTCACCAATTTCATTTACGATTGGCCCAACCATTCGGCAAGGTCCACACCATTCTGCCCAAAAATCCAAAATAACTGGTTTTTCTGACTTCATAACTTGTTCGTCAAAGTTAGCGTCTGTAATTTCTAAAGCCATATTCAATTCTTATAAGGTTAAAAAAATAAACTTTTAATTTGGTTTTTTATTGCACCTAAATAATTCAGGTGTAACAAATTTTCAACGACAAAATTAATATTTAAAATAACTTATAGCTTATTCCTGGAATTTTTTCTACCAGTCGAACAAAATTACTGGCATTAATCATCATTTTTTTTGGTTTCAGATCAAGAGGTTTGCCATTTCCAGGGTCAGCAATTTTTATACGTACACTTTGTTTTCCTTTACTCTTTTTAATCGCCTCAGCTAATTCCTTAACAGTCTCTTCCGTCATATTTGAATGCAATATAATAGCAACACCACGTGTAAACTTTTCAATAGTATCGTGGATCAGGTTCATTGAAACTATCTTCACATTTAGCTGGTTCTCCCTGCCAAATCGTTTCTCTATCTTAGCCTTAACCATAACATTTGATCCGGGAACAAGGAGATGCTTCAATTTTAGATAGTCTTCTGAAAACAAGATAAATTGCTTGGAATCAGAAAAATCCTCAAGCACAAAAGTTCCAAACGGTTTGCCATTTTTCGCAGTCCTGTTCTGTGTTTCAGTGATCATTCCTGCAAAAGTGACAAGCTTATTATAATATCTTCTAAGGTCATCATTTAATTCCAGGATGGAAGTATTACAAAAACTATCGATTTCAATTTTAAAATCATCCAGCGGATGTCCGCTAATATAGAACCCTGTCACATCTTTTTCGTTCCTCAATTGCTGCAATTTACTCCAATGCTCACATTCAGGTAAGGCAGGATCCAGAACTTCCAAAGAATCATCTTCACCAAAGAGTGATTGCTGCATGGAATTCTTTTTATCCTGTATCATCTGAGCATGGCGTATAATCTTATCCATGAAAATATTATCATCAGTATCTTCTCTGTAAAAAATACTGTGCCCTGTGTGAACCTTCAAAAGCATCAAAAGCACCTGCAAGTGCCAGAGCTTCCATACTTTTTCTATTAACAGCTCTCAGATTAATCCTTTGGGAAAAGTCAAATATACTTGTAAACTGACCCCTTTCATCTCTTTCTTCCATGATGTTTTTAACAGCAGCTCCCCCAACACCTTTAATTGCTGCCATTCCAAAAAGCACCTCTCCTTTGTCATTCACCGTAAAATTCAGGCTGCTTTCATTAATATTCGGTCCCAGAACATCAATATGCTGTCGTAGGCATTCATCGATAAAGAATTTTATCTTCTTGATATCATTGAGGTTATGTGTAAGCACTGCCGCCATATACTCAGCAGGATAATGCGCTTTGAGGTATGCTGTTTGATATGCAATAATACTATATGCTGCTGAATGTGACCTGTTAAAACCATATTCTGCAAACCTCTCCATAATCTGGAAAACTTCTTCAGCCTTTTCCTTACTTATACCTTTTTCTTCTGCACCTTTAATAAATTCGACAGCCTGCTCTGCCATAATATCCTTCTTCTTCTTCCCCATTGCTCTCCTGAGAATATCTGCTTTTCCCAGTGAGAACCCGGCCATGATCTGTGCTGTCTGCATTATTTGTTCCTGGTAAACCATAATACCATAGGTAGGAGTAAGAATCTCTTCCAGAAGTTCATGAGGGTAGTTTACCTTCTCCCTTCCGTGTTTCCTGTCAATATAAACTGGGATATAACCCATAGGTCCTGGACGATACAAGGCATTCATGGCAATAAGATCTTCAATATTAGTTGGTTTCAGATCTTTCAGGTACATCCTCATCCCTTCTGACTCAAACTGAAAAGTACCTATTGTTTCACCCTTCTGATAGAGTTCAAATGTTTGCTCATCATCTAAAGGTATTTTATCAATATCAATTGTAACATCATGCCTGATCTTAATATTATGAATTGCATCCTTTATAATGGAAAGAGTTTTTAATCCCAAGAAATCCATCTTAAGTATCCCAACAGATTCAACAAGTTTGCCTTCAAACTGAGTTACAGGAAGCTCTGAATCCTTTGCTGTGCTTAATGGAACATGGTTCATCAGATCATCAGGGCCAATTATCACTCCACATGCATGGGTTCCGGTATGGCGAGCTGAGCCTTCCAGTGTTTCAGCAAATACCAGAGTCTTTTTCTCCAGGTCTTCTCCTGACTTTTTAATATCATACAGTTCCTTAACTTCTTTATATGCTGCAGCAAGTGAAATTCCGGGTTTTTCAGGAACAAGCTTGGCAAGCCTGTCTGCATCAGGTAAAGGCAATTTAATAACCCTGGCCACATCCCTTATGGCAAGCTTTGCTGCCATAGTTCCGAAAGTAACTATCTGGGCTACTTTTTCCTTTCCGTATTTATCGACGACATAATCCAGCACCTTATCTCTGCCCTCATCATCGAAATCTATATCAATATCAGGCATAGAAACCCTTTCAGGGTTAAGGAAACGCTCAAAGAGTAAATTATACCTTATGGGATCAATATTGGTTATTCCTGTACAATATGCCACTGCAGAACCGGCTGCTGATCCACGACCCGGTCCAACTATAACCATCATTTTCCTCGCAGCAGCAATAAAATCCTGAACGATGAGAAAGTATCCGGGAAACCCCATCTGAGCAATAACAGAAAGTTCAAAATCCAGTCTTTGTTGTATTTCCTCAGTTATTTCAGGATAAAGCTTTTTTGCACCTTCATAAGTAAGATGTCGTAAATAATCATCTTCTGTTTTGAAAGGTTCCGGTAAAGGGAAATTTGGCAGAATAATTTTATCAGACAAAATATTGTAGTCTTCAACCTTATCCACTATTTCTCTTGTATTACTCAAAGCTTCAGGATGATCTTTAAAGATTTCAGCCATTTCATCAGGCGATTTCAGATATTCCTCTCCTGAATAATGCATACCTGATGGATCATCCAGATCTTTACCCGTATTCAAACATATCAATATCCTGTGAGCCTCGAAATCTTCCTTTTTAACAAAGTGAACATCATTGGAGGCGATCAACTTCACATTATGCTTCTCAGCAAGTTTAACCAGAACTTCATTTACTGACTTTTGTTCAGGAAGTCCGTGATCCTGCATCTCAAGGTAGAAATCCTCACCGAAAATTTCAAGATACTCAAGCAACACCTGTTCTGCCCGGCTCTCACCACTCTTCATAATAGCTGCAGGCACCTCCCCTCCAAGACATGCTGAAGATGCTATAAGTCCTTCACTATATTTTTTTAATAATTCCTTATCAATCCTGGGAGTATAGTAAAAGCCATCAATAAATCCCAGAGAGCTGAGTTTGGTGAGGTTCTGATATCCCTTTTTATTTTTTGCAAGAAGAATAAGGTGATAACCGCTTCTGTCAATCTTATCAACTTTATCAAAACGAGTTCTGGCAGCAACATAAATTTCACAACCCAGTATAGGTTTTATCTTCTGTTTTTTTGCCTCTGCAAAGAACTTCAACACACCATAAAGATTTCCATGATCTGTAATTGCCAGCGCATCCATACCGAATGATTTAGCAGTGCCTATAAGTGAAGGGATTTTTGCCGCGCCATCAAGAATTGAAAACTGTGTATGTACGTGTAAATGAGTGAAGTCTGGCATGTTTAACTGTCGGTCTTTAATAATTCTTACGAAGGAAAATGGATTTGTAAAATTACAATAAAAAGAGTTTCAGGTGGCGTGG
>CAZDWF010000003.1:0-63217 GCA_964508895.1 uncultured Bacteroidales bacterium | reverse complement strand
ACAGGATTAGGGAATATGGCTAATGATATTGATGTTGAGCTTGAGATTGATTACGAGGAAATCCTTCATTTTCCTATTTCAACTGTAGAGTCTCATCATGGCAGATTACTTTACGGTAGTTATAATGGTAAGAAAGTGTTAGCAATGAAAGGCAGATTTCATTATTATGAAGGATATACATTAAAGGAGGTTACATATCCTGTAAGAATAATGAAACTTCTGGGAATAAAATATTTATTGATCTCTAATGCCTGCGGTGCAGTAAACCTTGATTTCAAAAAAGGTAGTATTATGCTGATCACTGATCATATTAATCTTTTGCCTGACAATCCATTGATTGGTGAAAATTACGATGAGTTAGGCTCTCGATTTCCTGATATGTCGCAACCCTATTCCAAGGACTTAAATAATAAAATCAGAGAAATTGCTAAAAGGAAAAATATACACCTGAATGAGGGAGTTTACCTGGCTGTTCCCGGACCGAGTCTTGAAACAAGAGCTGAATACAGATATATGAGAAAGATTGGAGCAGATGTGATCGGTATGTCAACCATTCCTGAAGTTATTGTTGCCAATCATATGGGATTGCCCTGTGCTGCGATCTCGGTGATCACTGATGAGTGTGATCCGGATAATCTTGAGCCTTTTGATATTAAAGATATAATAATGCGGGCTGCAATAGCAGAGAAGGATATGATAGTGTTGTTTGAGGAGTTGATGGAAGAGATATGATGCCGGATATCGGATGCCTGATGCCGGATGATTTCCTATTTACGATTTGTAACAAAAAGACAACCGATGCGCACCTAAATATGGAGTATGGAATCGGAAATTATACCACGAACTATCGTAACTTAACTTTCTTCCCAACTATCGGTTCCATGCCCTCCTGTATGCCATTGCGTTTATATAGTTTTTTCAGCTTAACACCATATAGCTGTGAAATATAGTACATGGTCTCGTTTTTCTGAACAAGATGATATTTCTTTTTATGCTTATTTTTCTTCTTTTCAAGATAAATAACTTGTCCTTCACTCAATTTATCATTTTTTTCAAGATCATTATTCTTATAAACCTGGAATGTATAAATGTTAAATACATCTGCAATAGATTCGAAGTTATCACCATCTCTTGCCAGTATGTATTTCACACCGTTATTCTTATAAATTTTTCTTTCATCAGGACCTGTTTTATAAAAAGTACCGTTTATTTTCAGAGGTTTCAGCAATACTCTGGAGTTATCAATTAATTCCTGTGGGATCTTATCTATGTGTTTGCTTTCTTTTCCTGGCTTTTTTGAATCATATGAATACAATCTGTTCTCTTCAATGATCTTGATAAGTAACTGTGGGTATTTTGGATTGGTAGCATAACCTGCCTTTTTTAATCCATATGCCCAGCCTTTATAATCTGTAACCTTTAGGTTGAAAAGATCAGAATAGCGCTGGCGTTCAGTCAGGAACAAGGAATGATCCCGGTAAGAATCTTCAGCGGATTTATACTTCCTGAAACATTCATTTTTCTCATCATCATCCATTATGAAAGTCTTGCCTGTCCAGCCTTTATGGCATTTTATCCCAAAATGATTATTAGCTCTTTTGGCCAGTTCACTGTTGCCACTACCAGACTCCAGAATGCCTTGGGCAAGAGTTATGCTGGCCGGGATCTTATATTCATGCATTTTTCTGATAGCGATATCCTTGTAGGTTTCCACATATTCTTTATAAGTTATCTTCTTCTGCGCCACCAGGCTTATTGAGGACATAATTAGAAATATGCTTATAAATATTGGTATCAGACGACTAATCATAAGTTTTTGGATATCTTTGATATTACAAAAATAGAATAGCTTTTATTGGGTTTTTATTGTGTGCAGGTTTTTTTTTCACAAAGAAATGTTATTAAAAAACGTAACGCGTAACAGAAGAAAGCAAGCAAAAGGCAAAAGTGAAAATTTATGGAGTTAGTTAGAAAATATTTTGAGGATTTGCAGGATGAGCAGTATGAAAAATTTGATATGCTTCCTGAATTATACGAATACTGGAATTCCAGGATAAATGTGATTTCCAGGAAAGATATAGATAATCTTGAGGTGAACCATGTATTACATTCCTTAAGTATTGCTAAGAGTATCAACTTTCATAGCAACAGCAGCATATGTGATGTAGGAACAGGAGGAGGCTTTCCCGGAATCCCACTTGCAATTTTATTCCCGAAGGTTGAATTTCTCCTGATCGATTCAATTGGAAAAAAGATCAATGTGGTCGAAGAGCTTGTAGAAGAGTTAGGATTAATAAATGTGAGAGCATTAAATTTGCGAGCTGAAAACCTGGATCAAAAATTTGATTTTATAGTCAGCAGGGCAGTAACAAATTTACCGGTATTTACATCCTGGATAAAAAACAAGATCTATCCCCGTTCAAAAAATGAACTCTCCAATGGCATTCTTTATTTAAAAGGAGGAGATTTTCAGGATGAACTTAAAAGCATTAAATACCGATCTGAAGTTTTTAATATCTCAGATCATTTTGAAGAAGACTTTTTTGAAACGAAGAAAATCGTACATATTAGTATATAGATCATAGATCATAGATTCTGGATTAGTTCATAGAATCATCCGGCATCAGGTATCCGGCATCCGGCATCCGGTATCCAGTATCTTGAATCTTGTTACTTGTATCTTGAATATTTTTCCTATTTTAGCCAGCTTATCCCAAAATACAAATAAGCAAAAATAATATGGAAACAATTAAAAGAACTTTAAAAGACTCGGCAGCAGCAAGATGGCTTGTGTTGATTCTTATCAGTGGACTTACTTTTGGCACCTATTGGTTCCAGGATTTCTTTTCAGGAATCAAGCCATTGATGATTACTGAAATGGGTATTACATCCAGTCAGTTTGGTACATTGATCCAGTGGACTACATGGGCCAACGTATTTGGAATGATAATTATTGGTGGTATTATCCTCGATAAATGGGGCATACGAAGAACTGGTATTGTGTTTGGTTTGCTTGCGGTAATTGGAGCATCATTAACTGCAATGGGTGCGGCAGGAATATTTTCTGATGATGTCAATTCACAAATGTGGGTAATGATGATTGGCCGTTTATTGTTCGGATCAGGATTAGAGATAGTTTGTGTTATTGCTATGAGAACCATTGTGAAGTGGTTTAAAGGTTATGAACTGGCATTGGCTATGGCAATCAATATGGGATTTGGAAGACTTGGATCTACCTTAGGACAAGCTTTATCAATTGATATTGGTGGTGGTATCGTTTCTCCGGCTGTGAACTTTGCAGCTACACTAATTGGAATTGGTCTTATCATGTTCCTTATATATATTATGTTTGATATTAAGCTTGACAGGCAGATGAAAGGACAAGCAGGAGATGAAGATGAGGAACCCTTTAGATTCTCAGATCTTATTAAGCTTGTTACAAATCGTTCATTTATTCTTATTGCATTACTCTGTGTTACATTTTACTCTGCAGTTTTCCCATTTATGCAATATGCTCCTGATTTATTGATCAATAAATTTGGATTCACTTATGAACTGCCAGCAAGTGCAGATGTAGTATTATTTGGAAGTACTACTTTGGGAAATGCTTCGATATTCATTGGATTATTCATCTTTGCATTAGCTGTTACTTTGGTCCCCACTTTTATAAAAAATAAATCAGGAAAGAGGATATCATTAGTTATTATCCTATTGCTCTTTGTACTGTTTATTTATTCATTATCTGATACACTGGAATTATGGTTGCAAAACGGTCCTAAAACAGCAAGTTTAATACCTCTGGGTTCCATCCTTTTCACCCCAATATTCGGGAAACTTGTTGATACAAAAGGTAAAGCAGCTTCTTTGATGATACTGGGGGCATTGCTTCTGATATTTGCTCACTTAACCTTATCATTATTAGATAATGTAGTCCTTGGATATTTTGGGCTCCTGGCACTTGGAATTGCGTTTTCACTTGTTCCTGCAGCTATGTGGCCATCAGTTGCTAAGATTGTTGCAGAAAACAGACTGGGAACAGCGTATGCTGCCATGTTTACGATCCAGAACTGGGGATTGAACATTTTCTTTAAAGGAATTGGTTGGGTACTTGATAAGTCTAACCCAATTGTAGTTGATAAGCTTGAAACAACAAGAGCTTCACTTGAAGCGCAAGGATTGTCAAGAGTTGAAATAAGTGCCAAACTGCAGGAAATGCAACAGCTAACACATGAAATTCCGGCATTTGATTATACAAATCCTATTTTAATGCTTGTAGGCTTGGGTGTGGTTGCTTTATTCCTGGCATTTATGCTTAGAAGAGCAGATAAGAAACAAGGATACGGACTGGAACTTCCTTCAGGAGCGGAATCACAAAAAGACAGAGAAGCTATAGAAAAAGCTAATCTTGAATAGATTCTAGATTATAGATTATAGATTATAGACACAAAGCCTCACATTAACGTGGGGCTTTTTTATTATCTAACGACAAGTAAATGTATCTTGCATCCGGTATCTGGCATCTGGCATCTGGCGACTTGCGACTTGCGACTGGAAACTTGCGACTGGAAACTGGCGACTGGCGACTGGCGACTGGCGACTTTTATCATCTTCCCCTTGCTCAATCAGCAACTTTATTTACTTTTGTATTCCTTAATAGAATTACAATCACTATAAACAAATACAATCATGGGAAAAGAAATAATGGATATTGAACCCAAACTTCTTTGGGAGAATTTTTATGAGCTGACACAGATTCCAAGACCCTCAAAACATGAGGAAAAGATCCGTGCATTTATGAATGAATTTGGTAAAAAGCATGGTATTGAAACCAAAGAGGATGCAGTTGGAAATATTATTATGAAAAAAGCTGCTACTCCTGGTATGGAAAACAGGAAAGGTGTTATACTGCAAGCCCACCTTGATATGGTTCCACAGAAGAATTCAAGCAAACAACATATTTTCGAAACCGACCCTATTGATGCATGGATTGATGGAGAATGGGTGAAAGCAAAAGATACTACCCTGGGAGCAGATAATGGAATAGGAGCTGCTGCAGCCATGGCCGTTTTTATGTCTGATGATATTGTCCATGGCCCTATAGAAGCACTTTTAACTGCTGATGAGGAAACCGGAATGACTGGCGCTAACGGATTGCAGGCAGGTGAACTGGATGGAGACATATTGATAAACCTTGACTCAGAAGATGAAGGTGAACTTTATATTGGCTGTGCCGGTGGTGTTAATACAAATGCCAAACTTCCTTTTGAGAATATGGAGGTTCCTGCAAATGTTACTCCTTATAAAATATCTGTGATGGGACTTAAAGGAGGGCACTCAGGTCTTGATATTCATCTTGGCAGAGGAAATGCAAATAAGATAATGAATGCACTTTTAATGGAAGGAGCCGAGAATTATGGATTAAGGCTTTCTGAAATTGATGGGGGTAGCCTTCGTAATGCAATTCCAAGAGAATCATTTGCTGTAGTTGTTGTTCCTGATAATAAAAAGGATGCATTTAAAGACCTGCATGCGAAATTTGAAGAAGAACAAAAAGAAATTTATAAAGATGCTGATCCTGGATTAATAATAAAGATAGACAGGACAAAGATGCCTTTGCATGTAGTTAATACTGAAGCACAGGCAAATCTTTTTAAAGCAGTTGAAGATTGTCCGAATGGTGTTATCAGCATGGAACCCGATATGCCTGGAGTTGTTCAAACCTCAACTAACCTTGCAATTGTGAAATCTGAAGATGGATACTTTGAATTAGCTACATTACAGAGAAGCCAGGTAGATGATGAAAAGGATAATCTCTCAAAAGATACTGTGAAAGCTTTTGCAGATGCCGGTGCTGAAGTTGAAGTATCAGGTGATTACCCAGGATGGAAGCCAAATATTGAATCTTCTGTATTACATGAGATGAAAGAGATCTATAATAATAAATATGGTAAAGTTCCTGAAGTGAAAGTTATACATGCAGGATTGGAATGCGGTATACTTGGATCAAAATATCCACACTGGGATATGATCTCATTCGGGCCAACAATCAGGAACCCACACTCACCTGATGAAATGGTTAATATCAGGACAGTTGAATTATTCTGGGAGTTTCTGATTGAGACGCTTAAGAATATTCCTGTGAAATAGATGCAAGTCGCAAGGAGCAAGTCGCAAGGGGTGCTTTGGGCTGGGATGTGGTGTTTATTGACACTTTTAAAATCCCGAAAAGATCACTAATCGGCTCGTTATCAATGCATTGAGAAGTTGATTAATAAAATGTCCCGTTTTTAGCGGGACTTTTTTTATGATTTGGTATTAAGTATCAAATAGATGAAATCATGAGTTACAAAGATTTGCAAGTTTGGAAAAAAGCAAAGGAAGTCAGTATTGAAATACATAATATGTCTCTTCATTTGCCCAGTATAGAATTATATGAAACAGGAAGTCAAATAAGAAGATCATCAAAATCAATTAGATCAAATATTGTCGAAGGATATGGAAGGAAAAAATATACAAAGGATTATATAAGGTTTATTATATATGCGATTGCCAGTAAAGATGAAACTATCGATCATCTTGAAACTTTATACGAAACAAAATCATTGCTTGATTTACAACTATATAAAGATCTTCATGATCAACTACTTGAATTAGGTAAGGTGCTGTATGGCTTTTTAGGTTATCTTGAAAATAGAAGTTGAAAAATATGCAATGCTCTAACTTTCTACACACTAGGCTCTCCTTGCTCCTTGTCCCTTGCGACTTGCGACTTGCTCCTTGCGACTTGCTCCTTGCTCCTTGAATCCTAAAATATTTACAAAAATAATTTGTTTAGAAAAAAATTTTCTTTACTTTTGCACACCCAAAATTAAGATAACAGAGTTATGAAACGTACATTTCAGCCATCAAACAGAAAGAGAAAGAACAAACACGGATTCAGGAAAAGAATGTCGAGTGTTAATGGAATGAAAATTATTAGATCCAGAAGAGCAAAAGGAAGGAAAAGGCTTAGCGTTTCTGATGAAATGAGATAATTCCTTATCATAGGATTAACAATATTTAAGAAGAAGATAATGATTTCATTATCTTCTTTTTTTTATCTTCGTATTTAAATAAATAAACCACAAAGTCACACAATCCCGATAGTTATCGGGATCACAAAGAACCACAAAGAAAATTTGTTAAAATGGGTTTTCTGTACTTTCTTCTGGCATTATTTTTATTAGGACTTCTGTTTCAGTTGTTTTTCAGATATATATTGCCATTTATCCTCTACAGGTACGTGAAGAAAAAACAGAAACAACAAGAGCAATTTTATAATAGCAATCAAAGAGAAGGTGAGATAAGGATAAAGAAAGATGGTGACAATAAGGGTCATCTTGATCCTGATGTTGGTGAATATGTTGATTTTGAGGATATGGATGATGATAAATAACGATGTAAAATACCAAAACTATCGATATGAAATTTCCTTCATTTAAAGACCTAGCCCCGTATTTAGTCGCAATTCTTTTATTTATTATCCTCAGCCTGGCATTTTTCTATCCTGTAATTCAGGGGAAAAGATTACAACAGGGAGATATCACACGTTTCAAAGGCATGTCGAAAGAACTTGTTGATTACAGGACCGAAACTGGTGAAGAAGCCCTGTGGGCTAACAATATGTTCTCAGGGATGCCGGCATATATGACCTCTGTGAAATATCCGGGAAACCTGATAACTCATGTTGATAGAATTATAAGACTTGGTTTACCTCATCCGGCAGATTATGTTTTCCTTTATTTCATTGGTTTTTTTATTCTGCTATTAGTGCTGAGGGTAAATCCATGGCTAAGTTTAATAGGATCGTTTGCTTTTGCCTTTTCATCGTATTTTTTTGTAATAATTGAGGCCGGTCATAATACAAAAGCAGTAGCTATTGCTTATATGGCCCCGGTCTTAGCAGGAATTATACTGGCATTCAGAGGTAAATATATAATAGGTGCCATACTTACAGCCCTGTTCCTTGCCCTTGAACTTAAAGCAAATCACCTTCAGATAACTTACTATCTCTTATTAATTGTAGTTATCTACGGAATATATGAGCTTGTTGAAACGATCAGACATAAGACCTATGCAAGATTTTTTAAGGCTTTTGGTATTCTGTTAATAGCAGCCTTTATAGCTGTGTTAACTCATGCAACAAATCTTTGGATAGCTTCTGATCATTCTCAATATACAACCCGTGGAAAATCTGAGCTTACTATGAACGAAACAAACCAAACTTCAGGACTGGGCAGGGATTATGTTACAGCCTGGAGTTATGGTGTTGCAGAGACTTTCACTTTGTTTATCCCAGACTTTATGGGAGGTAGCACAACCAGTGAATTGTCAAAGAATTCTGAATTCTATAAGGTATTAAGAGATAATAATGTTCCGATTGCACAGGCGAATAATTATATTAAACAGCTTCCTGTTTACTGGGGAACACAACCTTTTACTTCAGGACCTGTATATGTTGGCGCTATAGTATTCTTCTTTTTTGTGCTGGCATTGTTTATTGTGAAAGGAAAGTATAAATGGTGGTTATTATCAGTCGCTATTTTATCAATCTTTTTATCCTGGGGTAAAAACTTTATGGTCTTTACGGATTTCTTCCTGGACTATGTTCCGGGATACAGCAAATTCAGAGCAGTTACGATTATTCTGGTTATGGCCGAACTTGCCATTCCATTGCTTGCAATAATTGGAATATCAAAAATATTAAAGGGTGATATTGAGAAAAAAGATCTGCTTAAGTATATGAAATATGCAGCCTATATTCTTGGAGCTGTTTTACTGCTGTTTATTTTAGTGCCTGGCATGTTTTTTAACTTTAATGGAATTCAGGACGGACAACTGCAAAAGCCTCTGATAGATGCTTTGATTGTTGATCGTAAATACATACTGAGAATGGATTCATTACGTTCACTGATCTTTATCGGTCTTTCATTTGGCTTGATATGGTTATGGGTCTCTAAGAAGATCAACTACACTTATGTCTTACTTATACTCGGAGTATTAATACTCGCTGACATGTGGTCTGTGAATAGAAGATATCTTGATCAGGATAACTTTGTCCGGAAATCAAAACTTGAGAAACCTTATCAACCTACTGTGGCAGATAATTTTATTCTTAACGATAAAGATCCCAACTTTAAGGTTCTTAATCTGTCAGTCAGTCCTTTTAATGATGGAAACACACCCTATTTCCATAAATCAATAGGCGGATACCATGGAGCTAAACTGGGAAGGTACCAGGAATTAATTGAATACCAGATATCTCCTGAAATTGAGAAGTTCTCACGAGCTTTACAAAATGCAAAGACCATGCAGGATGCTGAAAATATATTGGCCGGACTTCCAGTGTTGAATATGTTGAATACCAGATACATTATTGTAAATCCTCAATCACAGCCAATAATAAACAGGAATGCATTAGGAAATGTTTGGTTAGTGGATGATTACCAGATCGTTAATAATGCTGATGAAGAGATCATGGCTTTAACAGGATTTGATCCTGCAACAACAGCAATAATTGATAAAAGATTTGAAGATGAGCTAAACGGATTAAAAATTGCAAATGACAGTCTTGCAGCCATTTCCTTCCTGGAATATAAGCCTAACTATCTAAAATATACTTCAAATACAAAATCTGATCAGCTTGCTGTCTTCTCAGAGATCTATTATAAAGATGGCTGGAATGCTTATATTGATGGAGAACTTTATCCTCATTTCAGGGTTAACTATGTGCTAAGGGCAATGGTGGTACCTGAAGGGAGCCATACCATAGAATTCAAATTTGAACCGGAGATTTATAAAAAGGGAGAAGCTGTTTCACTGGCAAGTTCATTGCTATTAATATTACTTGTTGTTGGAGTTGGTGGGTATGAGATATTAAAAGCATTAAAAGCTAAAAAATGAAGCGGGTACTGGTCATAACATATTACTGGCCACCCAGTGGAGGCTCCGGTGTTCAGCGATGGCTTAAGTTTGTAAAATACCTGCCTGAATTTGGAGTAAAGCCCTTTGTTCTGACTGTCGATCCTGAGAAAGCAAACTATCCTGTAATAGATAAATCCCTTGAAAAGGAAATACCTCAAGATTTAATTGTATATAAAACCAAAACTTTTGAGATATTCGATATATACAGAAAGTTGATAGGTAAAGGGAAATATCCTCATAGTAGTTTCGATAATGAAACAAATCCTTCACTTGCACAGAAATTCAGCCGCTTTATCAGAGGAAACTTATTCATTCCTGATGCAAGGGTAGGGTGGAAGCCCTATGTAGTGAAAAAAGCCCTGGAAATTATTGCAGAACATAATATTGATACGGTTATAACTACAGGTCCGCCTCAATCAGTGCACCTTTCAGGACTTGAGTTGAAAAAAAGAACAGCTGTTAATTGGATTGCTGATTTTCGCGATCCCTGGACAGATATTTTTTATTACGATGCATTTTATCATACTGCCCTGGCAAAAAAATATGATGCATCCCTGGAAAGAAAAGTAATAGAAAGAGCTGACAGGATTACGATTGTAAGTGATGCTTTAAAACAATTGTTACAGAAAAAAAGTAAGAAGATCAGCCAGGATAAGATACAGATAATACCCAATGGTTTTGATGAAGAAGATTTCAATATACCTTCCAGCCCTCCCAGGGATAAATTCCTGATCACTTTTACAGGTTCTCTTGCCAATGATGCCAATAAGATGGATGTTTTTGTGGAAGCTCTTTATGAAGTTATGGCTGATAATCCTGACGTTCCGGTATTATTCAGGTTTGTAGGAAACATTGATGATAGTGTAAGGGAGGTGTTTGCGAAATTTGAAATTGACCACATTCTTGAGTTTATTCCATACGTTCCTCATGAAGAGTCTGTGAAATATTTAATGGAAAGCACTGCTTGTTTTTCCACAATAAGACGGAATCCGAAAAACAAAGGAATTGTATCAGGGAAAATATTTGATTATATAGGCTCCAGAAAACCAATTATCTGCATTGGACCGGAAGATGGGAATGTGAATGATGTCATTAAAGAATGCAAGGCTGGCAGAGTAATTGATTATGAGAATAAAAGTGCTTTCAAAGAATATTTGACTGAACTATTTAATCATTGGAAAGGGAATAAGAATCTTGATTCCAGAAATCCTGTATATTTGAAATATTCAAGAAATGCTTTAGCGAATAAAATCTCCGGTATCATTAATGATATTTGATTTTTTAATATATTTATAAACTCCAAATTTAAAGTTTATAAGTATGAAAAGATTACCTATTGTTTCCTTTTTTATTTTATTTATGCTCTCAGCTTTTTCACAGGATACTATTGTGATTCAACCTGGTACTGCTGATGGAAAAGATGCTAAGGTGAAAAGTATGAGTCCTGATCAGAATTTGGGATATAGTACTGATATAACAGCACATGCTTTTGATCTTGGATCGGATACTAATTATACAAGGTCCTTTATAGAGTTTGATTTATCAGCACTTCCTCCTAGTAGCATTATTTTTGAAGCAAAACTTTCATTATTTATTGCATCAGATTTGCCAAATTATCCACCAGGACAAAGTGGTGAGAATGAGTGGTGTATCAGGCGAGTAACCGAAACATGGGGTGAAGATCAGGTAACCTGGAATAATCAACCCTCTTCGACTACTTTAGATGAGGTTAATTTGCCAAAAAGCACCAATAACCTTCAAAATTATCCTGATATAGATGTAACTGATATTATTGAATTCTTAGTGCATAATCCAGATAGTAATTTTGGTATTATGTTCAAATTATATGAAGAAATTGCTCATAAAACAATTTGTTTTGCTTCCAGTGATTATTCAAATTCTGATTTAAGGCCAAAACTTGAAATTGTTTATTTCCCACCTATACTACCATCTCCTTTGTATTCTTTTTACAGACTTGGGGACTCAATAATATTTACTAATGAATCTGTGGATGCTGATACTTATTACTGGGATTTCGGAGATGGATTTTCATCAACATTAGAAAATCCTATACACCATTATACTTCATATGATAAATATAATGTTTGTTTAACAGGGTTCAATGTAAATGGTGAGTCCACATATTGTGATTCAATAAATGTTTGCCCACTTGTAAAAGCAAAATTTCAATACCTAATACAAGGTGATACAGTAATATTTATAAACCTTTCCAGCAATGCATTAACATATTACTGGGATTTTGGAGATGGATATGGAACTATATTGGAAAATCCATTTCACTATTATGGTTCACATGGGACATATGATGTCTGCCTCACCGTTAATAATGAGTGTTCCGTTGATACTTTATGTGAATCGATTGAACTTACCAGTATAAAGGAAGAAAAGATAAGCCTGGATAACATTTTAGTTTATCCAAATCCTGCATCAATTATTATATACATTAAAAATAGAAGTAATATAAGTATGAAGTTGAGAATTGGATTACACGACATGATGGGGAAAAATTTATTGGATAGGGATATTTACTTCGGGATTGATGTATTGCAAGAAATTGATTTATCAGGTTTTAAACCAGGAATATATCTGCTAAATTTATCAGATGGAATTAAATCAAAAAGTAGAAAAATTCAAATCATTAAGTAATCTAGTTATCAGGTTTAGAAAGAACTTTTACAAGTAAGAATAGCTAAATTTCATTTATAAATCTTGCTATTGGAAACAGTATTATATAATTTTATAGTGCTTACTAATAAAAATGGTCAATATGAAGAATTTTTCCATTGCTATTATCCTAATATTTTTTATTAGTTATTCTCATTCGCAAGATACTTTAATATTACAACCAGGTTCGGAGATTGGCAAAGATTCCAAGATTCAATTTATGAATCCAAATAACAATCTTGGTGATTATGAGGATTTGACAGCCCATGCTTGGACAATGAATGGTAATCCGAACTTTTCCAGGTCCTTTATCCAATTTGATCTTTCAATGTTTTCAATCGATGATATAATTCTTCAAGCCACATTAAGTTTATATTTTGCTGATGATTTGATGAATAATCCTCCAGGTCAATATGGTGATAATGAATCTTCATTGTATAGGATCCTTGAGGATTGGGATGAACATGTTCTTACCTGGAATAATCAACCACCTTATTCAACCGATAATCCCGGGATACTTCCTATAAGCGATAGCATAGATCAGTCATATCCAAATATTGATGTTACGGAATTAGTACAGGATATGATACTGAATCCTGATTCTAGTTTTGGATTCATGCTTAAACTAAATACAGAAGAAAAATATAGGGCTTTAGATTTTGCTTCCAGTGATTATATTATTCCTGATCTCCATCCAAAACTTACTATTGTCTACGACAGTCAAGGTGGTTCACTGAACTGCTCTTTGGGAAATGATACAACAATATGTAGTGGTTCATCTGTTGTTTTAAGTCCGGGGAATAATTATGATACTTATTTATGGCAGGATGGAAGCACAAATGATAGTTTGATAGTAACCCACCAAGGAATATATTGGGTTGAAGTTACATTAGGAAATGAATATTGCATGGATTCAGTTTATGTTCAAATTAATAATATTCCTCAGGTAAATCTTGGTAAGGATACTACAATTTGTGAGAATGCCAGCTTGATACTTAATCCTGGACTGCCTAATGTGTCATATATATGGCAAGATAGTACAACCAACTCATTCTATATAGTTACTAGTCCTGGATTATATTGGGTTATAATTACAGATGGAATGTGTTTTTCAAGTGATTCTATTTATGTATCATTTGATTATTTACCACAGGTATTTCTGGGAAATGACACTACAATTTGGTACAACGATACATTGATTTTAGATGCTGGTTCAGGATATTTAAGTTATTTGTGGCAGGATCATAGTTTTGGCCAATTTTATTCAGTAAGCACCACCGGGATATATCATGTTAGGGTTGAAAATGAATGTGGTTATGGATATGATAGCATATTTGTAGGTATTATGTTTCCACCTGAGAGTATTCTTGGTCCTGATACTAATCTTATTCTTGGAGATAAGATTGTTCTTGATGCAGGGTCAGGATTTGATACATATACTTGGCAAGATGGATCTCATAATCAAACTTTTGTGGTAACAAAGGGAGGTAAATATTGGGTTGATGTTGAAAAAATTGGTGTAGCACTGTCTGATACAGTATATATTAGTGAATACAAATCAAGCTTGTATATACCTAATGCATTTTCACCAAATGGAGATGGACTTAATGATGAGTTCGAGCCAAAGGGAAATAGTATTTCCTCATTTCATATTCTGATATATAATAAAAGAGGTACAAAAGTTTTCGAGTCTTTCAGTATTTCTGATTTATGGGATGGTGAAATGAATGGAAAGCAATGTCCTACAGGTTCATACGTATATATTATCGACTTTAAAGCAAAGGATGAATTAGGAATAAGTGCAGATTTCAGAAAATCAGGAACTTTGATTCTTGTAAGATAAATGAACTATTTCTATTTGGAGATTACCTCTTTTAGCTTATCCCCTAAATTCAGTAGTCCGTCAATCACTGACAAATAAGGAATAAACTCTCCCCATTTTTGAGAGTATTCAGTTTGTTTAAATTTTGATTGGATTAATTCAATTCCTGCTTCTTCGAATTTTTGGTGCTCCTGATAATTATCCCCACCAAAACCAGAGAGATACTGGTTTCCATTAAACTCTTTACAAATAGCTATTAATTTTGCTGATGGGTCATCCTCTATAATATCTAACTCAGATGAGGTATAGATTAGTGATTCTATGTCAAGTTTTTCACAAATCCATTTAATTAATAGAATATTTAGTTTTGAAAGTTTTTGATTGCTATTATAAAAGACTTCAGCAAGTTCTTCAAAATAATTATTAAAATAATCAGCTTTCTTATAATTCATTTCAATTGTAGCCAGAATCTTCTTTTTAAATTTTTCAGGATTAAAAATATCTACTTCATTTATTTTTTGTTTTGACTTCCCTGAATAATTTACAGGAACAGTGATCCATTGTTCCCCCTGTGGAGTTTTAATCTTATTTCTGTTAATGAAACCATTCTTAGTATATTCAACGTCATCAAGTAAGACAAAAACATCACTTTCCATAATCTTATGAAAATACCCAAGCCAAGGCAAAAAATTGGGTTGATGTATGGCAACTATTTTGCTTTCTTTCATTGAGTATCAAAAATACGAATATTCGTTGAGAATTTTTTTAGTCCCTGAAGGATTTTAATTAATATTTAATATCATTTAAATAATTTGTAACTTTAAAGTTAATAAACCATTTTTAATTTAAATAATTATGAAAATCAAGAACTTACTCTTATTGAGCTTATTGTTGATCCTCTTTAATAGCTTTAGTATTGCTCAGTTTCAATTTGATAGTATAATAGCATACTATCCATTTCATAATAATGCGAATGATATTAGCGGAAATGAGTATCATGGTATATCCGAGGGTGCAACATTAACGAACGACATGTTGGGATATCCAAATAATGCTTATAATTTTGATGGTATTTCAAGCAGGATACAGCTTAATAATGATTCAGCTATTATTACTGTAATGGAATTTACTTTATCCGTATGGGCCAAAATGGATGGTCCGGGTGGAGGAAATGGCAATAATATGGTCTTTGAACAAAGATGTAATGATGCTTCACAATCTGCAGGATCAACAATAGCATTAACTGCTGAAGACCAAACAGGGTTCATTGAGTTTTCTTTAAGAGGTTATTATCCTCCCAGCCCTTATCCAATTCAAATCAGATATCCATCTTTTGATTATGGTGAATGGCATCATTATGTTATAACCTGTGATACTACTGATGATATGATGAGAATGTTCCTGGATACAGAGATGGTTATTATTGAACCATTCATTCAGGTTGGCAATTTTCATACAAACATTGATTGGGTTAGTATAGGCGCACATCATTTCTTCTCACAGGTTCAAGGTGCATTTAACGGAGATATTGATGAGCTGATTGTTTTTGCCGGAGCTCTTGATTCAATAGAAGTTTGGCAATTATACAATATGCAGCTTACTTCAATCCTGGAAAAGGAGAAAGAGAACCAAATCTCAGTTTATCCCAATCCTGCAAGAGATATAATATACATTAATAATGCTGATGCTAAGGAGGTTGAATTTTATACTATTTCAGGAAACAGGCTTGCCACTTATACAAATATTTCCAGAATTAATATTTCAAACTTCAAAGCTGGAATATATTTTATACTTCTTTATAATCAATCAGGAACTTTAATCGGGAAACAAAAAATTCTGAAGCATTAACTTACTGGTTATACTACCTAAACCTGTTTAATAAGATATTAAATATATGTTTCTCTGAATCTCTGTTTTTGTAGGTTCTGAAAATAACATTTTCACTGGAAATCATTCTTGCATTGCCAAGGAGTTCATTATCATAAGATGTTAGCTGATCCAGTTTATCTTTGATTTTTTCAACGGTATTGTAAGGAGAAGTAGTTACATCTTTGTAATCAATGATCATATAACGGTTATCAGGTAGTTTTGAAAGTTCATTTGCATAGAACTCTCTTAAATAATGTACCTGGCCGGTGATCTGTTCCATAACTGGAAGATCTTTAAGGTCTTCATACTCATAAGGGACTGTGCTCCACCATAAATTTATATCCGAATAGAATTTTTTGCGTGCATCCAATATTGAAATAGCGTTATCCAAAGGATCCCTTTCAATATATACAAACAATGACTTCTTTAATAATTGAGAAAGCTTTTCAATGTGATAAGCCCCAAAAATATTCTTGCATATCCAGGCTTTTCCAAATGCATTATGGATATTTAGAATGCATTTTTTTAATCCTGCCCAGTCAATTATTTCTTCATTCTCTTTTGACCGTATAATTTCCGGAATGCTGTCTTTCTTTAGCCAGTTTCTCCAGAAATAACCAAATTCATGGATATCCGTCATGCTTTTCGTGGATGCATAATCAGAATCGAAATATGCATTGCTTTCTTGCCCGTAAATAATATTGGAAAGTTTTATTCCTGTGACAGGGGCCAGCCAGAAACGGGCCATGAAATTATTAATGTATCCTATATTAAAAGAATGCGCAATGAGCTGAGTCATAAATGTGGTACCTGATCTTGGCAGTCCAAATACAAAAATACTTGGATACTCTTCTTCCAGGTCTAAATACTTTTCAATTTCTTTCTCCTGTAAAACTTTATTGAGATCAAGAAGGTAGTTTTCCTGGGATTCATCTTTATAATGCTCCTTTTTGCGTAATCTGTTAAAATCCTGTAAGCTTTTATTTGACATAGCTACATTAGATAATCCATCTAATAACTTCAAATGTTTCAGCAAAATTAGTTTTGATTTGTACACCTCTTGTTCTTGCCCAGCTGTAAATGAATTCTTTGTTTAGATAAGATCTTTTCTTTTGTGAATTATATGCATCAAGAGCATAAACCTTTTTCTCTACATGTCTTTCTTCCAGTGTAACAAAAGCCTGAGTGTTAAAAGTTATATTATTCCATGGTAATTCATAGGCAAGTATACTTGTTTCCTTAAATGCCCTCATGCATTCAGTGGCAATAGTAAAATGATCCTGATGCAGATCATTAGGGGATGGCATGAATACCATTCCTGGTAAGATATCTTTCTTTAGTTTAACGAGTTCTTCTAAAACATTCTGACGTTCATAATTGAGCTTTCTTACCTGGAAACCAAAGATGATAAGGTTTTCTTCAGGAATGCCCAACCTTTTAGTTGCTTCCTTAACTTCCTTTTCCAGAGTGTTATCGGGTAATTCTTCTGGTAATGATTCTTTAGCTGTTGAAAATGCAGCGTAATATACATTTTTACCTTCTTCAAGATATTTTGCTATACTGCCGCCGCAGCCTAATTCACCATCATCTGTATGAGGTGCCAGAACAAGTATATTATTGCTATCAAATTGCATATTCAATAAATGTTTTTTCAATAATTGATTAATCTATCCTGGAATCTATTCTCTTAAGAAGACGATTGACAAAATTTGATACGTTGTAATTATTATTAAATACTTTAAATAATTCGCATAAAATAGGGAAGTCTGATTCGTCTTTATTTAATTTATGAAGCTTGTCAACAATAACATTTACAGCATTTTTTCCTTCCAGTACCACTTTATCTGAAATGTCATCAATAAAGAAACCTTTTCCAATCAATAAACCTAAGGTTCTGTTTCTGCTTAAATCATTCAATGCTGTAAGACTAAAATCCCCGAAACCACAATAGTGGAACAGAGTTTCACTCTCACCTTTCAATAATAATAAAATACTGTGCATCTCATTAAATGCCTTGGTTAATATTAAAAACCTCAGGTTTGGAGAATTAAAGTGAGCATCAACAATTCCAATTACTATGGCATAAATATTTTTCAGGATACTTAGTATTTCTATTCCAATTACATCCGTAGTAAAATCAAGGTATATTTCTGTTTTGTCAAAAAGTGACCTGAATACAGGAAATAATGATTTGTCTTTTGCAGCGAAAGTAAATGCAGTGGGAGCGGAGTTTACTATATCTCTTGCGAATGTTGGCCCTTTTAAAGAACATACAGGATTTGGAAAGGTGTCGATAAGACATTCATTGATGGTTCTTCCATCAGGAGCGAAGCCTTTTGCTAGATTAACAAGGATAGCATCCTGCTCTATAAAATTATAATTCTCTTTAAGATAATTAACAGTTATTCCTGAAGGTATAGCTATAAAAATAACCTGTGCTTGTGTAAGAACCTGAGGGTCTAATGTGGCTTTTAAGTTTTTATTAAGCTTAAGTTTTGGAAAATACTTCTGATTTATGTGGTATTTGTTAATAGGCTTAACAACATCTTTCTCTATTGTGAGAAGTTGAATATTCAGGTTCTTCCTGAATGCAAGTCTGTTACCCAGGGAAGTGCCAATATTCCCTGCTCCTATAAAACATATATTTTTTAGTTTATCTGTCATTGAGTATTCTTAGCATTTAAGTGTAAATCATAGCATCATCTTTCTAACGCAAGCTATGACCTTTTAAAGCAACCCCAAATGTATAACTTTTCACAATAACCTCAAAGTGAATGCATTTTCAACTTTGTTTATATGTAGTACTAATCAGAAAGTTTAGACTTTCTAAGTCTGCTAACATTCTCTTTCCATTTTCCAGGATGTCTCCAGGTATCCCGGAAATCCTTGAATCGTTCAATTTCAATTTTATCGTAGAAATTCATAAAATATAAACCGATTGGGAAAGAGATTATCAGAATAACTTTAACAGGAATGCGAATGTAAATATTTAAGTCATTAATAAAATAATATACAGCCAGGATTGCCAAACCCATAATTACAATCTTTATGAGCTTTGAAAATTCATATTTTATTGCATAGAATTTTTGAGAGTAGCGATAGATCAGTATTACATTTATCAATGTTGAGAATATTGAAGTTACAGCTGCACCATAAATTCCCCAGTAAGGTATCAATAAATAGTTCAATCCAATATTTACTCCAACAGCCAATAAAACAATGTAGGCAATATACTTAGTGTTCTTTGAATAGTGTAAACCCAGAACAAAAACATATTGCCATCCTTTAATCAGAAAAGTCAGGCTTATTAGTGGAACTATAGTATAGGCACTCCAATAGCTTTTATTTGAAATAAAGAGCATTATAAATTCCTTTGAAAATAATGATAATACCAATACTGCAATCATTAACACATAGGTGAGGTAGGTGAGCACTTTTGCAAAGAAACGGCTCGCATCTTTCCTGTCAAACATTTTATAAGCAATAGGGAGAAAGCCAGTTTGAAAGGATTGCAATAATAATACATTAATTACGCCAGCAATTTTATATCCTGTAGTATATATCCCCACTTCTGAAAGATCTTTTAATTGTTTCAGGATGAATCGGTCTGCAAAAGATAATATCATTACCGATAGTCCTGAAAATATTATTGGAAATCCAAAACGGAACATCTGACCGAATATTATCCTGTCATAATGAAGGTTAATTCTTTTAAGAATAAATGGTATGGAAATCACCAGCATTAGTAGATTTCCTATTAACATACTAAGGATAATTCCCTTAACACCAAGTTCTAAAGCAATAATAAAGTAAATATTAAGTCCAAGTATTGCAGCAAGCTTTACAGATACGATAATAATAAAGAATACAGCCTTTTCGGCCATCCTGATAAGGTCAAAAGTAATATGGTTCAGGATCTCAAAACCAACTGACAAGAATAGGATCAGAAAATAGGTTGAAAACTCATTTGATTCAAAATACCATAATGAAAACTGATCAGTAAACGGGATTAATAATGTCCAGGAAATTAGAACTATAGCAATAGTTGAGAGATAGGTTGTAAATACAATAGTCTTTTTCTTTTCAGGATCTTTTTCTCCAGCCATCCATCTCATCATAGCATTGGAAAGCCGGAATCCAAGTATTCCGATCATAATCTGAGATGTTACTTCCAGCAATGACAGGATACCATATTGGGATGTTGTTAAATAATCTGTGTAAAGAGGTAATAATATTAGCCCAATAAGTTTGGTGCCCAATTTACCTATTCCATAAATGGCTGTTTGCCTTATTGTATGTCTTAACTTATCCAGCAAGCTAAAGCTAAATTTAAGAGTTATTAATTTTTGAAATAATTTCTTTCCCTGTTGATGAAACAGGACCCATATTCATTATATCATTAATGAGTGTCTCATAAAAGTCTGTAATGCCTGGAATTAAATCTTCATTAAAGTGATTATTATGCCACAGAAGAGTGAAAATTCCATTGAACTTCATAATTTCGGAAATAAGCCCCAGAATATTATTTTTTGCTTTTGTTAAATCAAGTTTCCTGTAGTGAAATAATGTTACATCCATTACGTTTAGAGGAATTTCCCAGCAATCAAACGCCTTATCTTCCTGAAAATTATATAATTTAAAAGGCATACAGTATGAATTTCTGAATCCTTCATGTTCTGCAAAGCCAAGACTGCTATCATACTTAAACCCAGCATCTTGTTGAATAAATGATGTTTCCGGATTCATATAAACAAGATTATGTTGCCTTATACCGTAAACCTTGTCTGTAATTATTTTCTCCATTTCATCTTTCTGCCATATCATATTATCCAAATCTGATGCAGACCTTATAGTTCCATGAATTCCTACATCGAATTTTTTAGTTAATAATTCATGTATTAGGGTTCTAATTTTATGATCATTAAAAGAATAATAAGAATCTTTGTGCTTCATATCTTTATGCAGGAAAAAAAATGTTGACTTAACATTATATTTTTCTTCAAGTTTCAATAAATAATTAAAATTCCACCATGGATCCTGCTTGTTGCATATCCTTAACAGATGAAATAATATACTGAAAAACTGTTTTATTGATTTTTTTGTGCTTTGCCTGTTTTGGGTTAATCCAAGAATGTCTTTTAACCTTTGCAACAAATTGTTAAATGAATAGAATTTTATCCTGTCAATATCATGTGTTAGAAAGAATGTGAAAGGTTCAAGCCTTGTTTTTGGTTTAAGCTTAATTTCATGGATTGAGCAAAATTCTTCTATACCTTTCTTTATCCAATCGAAGTAATAGTTTACAACAGGAATATGAGTTATATTTAGTTTGTTCTGAATGGAAGTCATATATGGAAACCTTCCCAGCTCATCCTTTTCCACTGAATTATATTCCTGAAATCCTGATAAAAAGTAAAATGCAGATTTTAACAGGTCATCTCTGAAATATAAATTGCCATTATCAAAATAATACACATCTTTTATGTCAGATAAAGGAAATAACACGGGAATGTCATCTATAGATTTTATTTTACTTGAATCGAGATTGCTATCTGAGAGCTTAAAATAAATACCTGGATCAGAGGCCTGTTTGGAAGTACTTCCATTAACAAAATTTAGCATCTTATATTTTTTAAGATGCTCTAAATCAACTATTAATGATAAGTGATATAAAATATAATTGATTTTATTTTTATTAAGTACACCTTCCATTAAAGAGATGGTTTAATTATTTGAGCAATGGTTTAATAACTCTTGCTAATTTATCAGCCACAATTTTATGGCCTTCTTTTGAAAAATGAACTCCATCAGGGTAATGAGCATCACTTTCTATGTCATCTAATAAAATATAGATTGCACCAAACTCCTCTGATACTTCTTTAATAATCTCGGAATATAGTTTGTAATTCTTATTAGAACCAGGAACTTCTTCCTCAATTCTGGCGTTTCCTCTATTGATTGATAAGGTAATAACGCGTGCATTAGTTTCTTTAATAAGATTAGATACCAATGTAGTATAAGCTTTTCGAAATCTTAATTTACTTATCCATGTTTTTTTACCACATAATAAAACAAGCTTTCTTCTGTGTTTTTTAATAAACCCATTGTAGAGAAGTTTGAGGAAGTTCCTGCAATAGCCTTCTTTCTTGTTGTTTATTATATTAAAGAACCATTTTGGTATTTCCCTGGTAGAAGCATCTACAACCCCAATGTTGAGGATATATATATCAGGAAAGCTTCTTACATAATGATCAAGACTCGATAGCATATCATTAACTGTATCACCACCATTAGCAATACTATTTATCAATATTAATTGCTTTGAAAAATCCTTATTAAGAATCTCCTCTAATAATTGAGTATAATTCCGGTTATCGGGATGTTTTTGCGGAGGCCTCACCCTGATAGCAACAGAATTGCCAATCACAGATATTTTGATCAATTTATTATTCATCTTCTATTAATTCTGCAAAGATATACTTCCCGGATTCTACAATTGTTCTATAACCTCTTTGATCCAATAGCTTTACAATCTCCTTTTGAATATTGTCATATCTTGCAGCTATTGCAATATTTTTAGGTTTATACTTTTCTAATCCCTGCAAAGCCTTTAGTTCAACACCATTTAATTGAATTATCATAAAATCGATTTTGTCATCAACCAACGGAGTGAGAATATTATCCAGTGAATCAACAGGGATTTTGATCTTGTTCTTGTTATCGTTTTTTATTACGAGACTGGCAGACTGATGATCGTCTTTCTCCTGGAAGATTTCAAGTTCATCTGTTTTATCCCATACTCCTTTTGGTATAATGGTGACATTTTCAAAGGAGTTTTGCTTTATATTGTTTTTAAGGAATTCCAGGTTATCCGGCATAGGTTCAATGGCAATTACTTTCCCTGATTTGCCAGCTTTCAAGGCAAGATACATTGTGTAATGCCCAAGGTAAGCACCCATTTCAGCAACAGTATCTCCTTCTTTGACTTTGTAATATAATTCTTTGGCAGGACCACCAAATTTCAAGCCGCCTTCATAATATCGAATAATGATATTTAGTGCCAGGTTGTAACAATCAAATGGAAGAATTCTTTTTATTTCTTTTGAGATTAGGTGTTTATAGTATTTGAACTCTTTTTTCCGACTTTTTAAACCATAGAATAGCAGACCGTTATCAAGTTTAATAAAGGCTTTATCATCATCAACGTACGACTCAATGATTTTAAGAGAATTTACTTTTTTAGTAATTCTCATTCTATTATATATGCTATTTACCGATAATATTATTCTTTTCATTATTTGATTAGATCATGTAAGATAATGCTCTTAACATCCATGATTCAGACCATCTTATGTAAGCACTTTCATCTATTTTTCCACTCTTATATTTCCTATAATAAAAGTAATCATTATTATCATCCCAGAAATTCTCAATAGTCCATTGTGTTGTCTTTTTTGGAATATTAGTATTTAGATCCATAACAATTTTTGCTTCTTCGAGAGTGATAATACTTTGAGCACAGCTTTGTATATCTAGAGGATAGGTTTTCTTTGGAGTCATTTTGGGTATTGTCTCATCAATAAAGAAGTTTTGTAAATAGAAGTTCATGCCTTTTTTCAGCTCTTCATCGTAGGGAAAATTGTCTGGATCTGCTTTCTTAATATCAAGAAAAGCTTCAAGAACAAATCCTGTATGATAATTATCTATTTTTCCTAATGTTTTGTGTGGAGGAGCCATATAGTGCCAGGCTCCATCTTCCCTTTGATGTTTTATGGTAAATTCAGATGCATTTATGGAATAATCCAGGAAATTTTTATTTGAAGTCAAAATGGAAAGCCTGTATAAAAATGCTGCAGCAAGCATACTTGCATTATGGATTTTATAATTGTCAATTGCAGTATACGGAAAACAAATATGTCCATCAGTATCTTTGTATATCTCCATGTCTTCGATAAAGAAATTCCCCGTGCTATTAGCAATATTGAGCAATCTTTCATCATTATTGATCTCATATATATCAAGGAGGGCAGAACCAACCTGGGATGTAACTGTTGCGCGTGGAGTATTAAAAGGTATGAGCTTTCTTGAATACCAATCATATGGTTGTCCCCAGCAATAATTTTCAAATCCTTCAGACCTTAATGGTAATAGTTTTTCAATAGCTTGGGTTGCATTATCTAAATAGCCTTTATCTTTATTCTTTTTGTATGCATTAGAATAAGCTCTTGATATCACTGCATATGCTTGTGCATATTCCTTCTTTTTTGAGTTCGCAATTTTGCGCAGAGTTGAGGGGGCTTTTTTATTTATCTGTTCAAAAGGGAAGTATAAATACTTACCATATTTATTTCTTTTATGAATATCAATTAATGTTAAATAAAGTTTTGTGGAGCTTATATCGCAAACATCAAAACTCTTATAATCATTTTGTTTTATCCAGTTTCCGAGTTTATGAAATATATTCTGATATTCTGTAACACTCAATTTCTGATTCACTATTATACAAATTTATTCCTGGTATTGCTTATTAATAATTGTGCACATATTACAACTCATACCCATACCTCTCAGCCAATTCCCCGCAAATTCTCCTTACCTTCTCTTTATCCTTATCTTTCCAGCTTTCATATTTGTTAAAACTACCTGATTTCTGAACATTAATTTTCTTCGACAGCATGTTACTTACTTTGCGTTCACAAATTCCTGAAATTCCAAGAAAATCGATCAACTGATGAACGCTCTCTTCTTTTAATTCATTGAAGTTTAAATCAAATGTTCTGTGCTGTCCATGATTTGCTTTAAAGCTTTCTATAAATCTGTTAGTTTCATTCCATAACCAGGAAGTTTTTTCAATCTGGTCTGATGATTTCCATTTGCTATATTCCGGAGAGCCCTCCGGGGGGGAAATTCTCCTGATATCTTCAACACTGTCAGTGAAATAATCTCTTCTGATTCCTGATCTGATAAATTCTCCAGGATGTCGGTATAAATGAACGAATAATGCAGTAGGGAATAACTCAGCAAGTATAGGAGCA
This sequence comes from uncultured Bacteroidales bacterium, assembly GCA_964508895.1. GTDB lineage: Bacteria > Bacteroidota > Bacteroidia > Bacteroidales > B18-G4 > M55B132. Next base: position 37,843 of record CAZDWF010000003.1, on the reverse strand, counting down.
AAGAAGGTGATACCATTATTGGTTTCAATTAACCTCTTTTCTGTTTTATAAGCATACCTGAGGTATTCTTCTCTTCCTGCAAAATATATCTCTTTGATCAAGTCAGATCTGCTATTCTCATTATCCCTGCAATATTCTTCATAAACTCTTTTTCCCTGAATAAATAGATTGGGATATGGATTATGTAAAACCTTTATCTTATCACCTTTTTTTAATAGTTCTGAAAACCATTTTGTTCCACATCTTCCTGTTGAAAGAAAAAATACAGGAGAAGGAAGTTCATTAAATCCACTTGCTCTGAGTTGTAGTGCAGTTATTTTTTTTCTGGGGATACCGAATTCAAGAAACCATTTTATTGTTTCAGGATTAAGATTCGGGAAAATGGTTTTCATTTATGCTATGCGATTATTTAAATACAAAGTTAAAAAGAAATCTCAGATGCTAATATTTATATCAATGCCATTATCTTTATGCGCCTTTCCTCTTTGCATCCAATATGCTGGCATTCAACTCAAACCCTATCAATAGTGCTATTGCATTGAGGTTGATCCAGATCATGAGTATTATTAGTGTTCCAAGTGATCCATATAATTTATTGTATTGTGCGAAATTATCGATGTAATAATTAAAGCCCATCATAAAAAGAAGTGATAGTATAGTTGCCAGAGTTGATCCGGCAGAAATAAATTTGAAATGTCTCTTTCCTGCTGGAGCAAGATAATAGATGAATGATATAACGATAAAGATCAACAAATATGTAAACACCCATTTTCCAATAATTATTAATATAGGCGTAATACCATCATCACTTAAGCCTTCACTGGCATATTGCTTAATAAGGTATGAAGCAAAAATTAATAATGAAGTTGCAATGATCAAAATGCTTACAATAATGGCTACCAGAACAATTGATATTACAATGAGCATTAGTGTAGACCTTGTTTCTATGGTATGAGACGTTCGGTTGAAGGCTTTCATTATACCCATCACTCCGTTGGAAGAGAAGTATATTGCCATTAAAAATCCCAGTGATAATAATCCCCCACGGTGCAGACTTATAAGATCACGGATTGTACTTTCAACAGTTTTAAATGCATTTTCAGGCATTATATTCGAAAGACTTTGAAGTATTGTTTCCTGAAGATTATCAACAGGGATATATGGGATTAATGTGAAAAAGAAAATGATAGCAGGGAATATTGCAAGCATAAACGTAAAAGAAAGGCTATTGGCCCTTGAGATCAGGGAACTTTTTCTAATTCCTTTGAAAAAGAATAAGATTACATCGTAAAGTGGTATTCCATCGAAGCCAGGCAGAATTATTTTCCGGGCTAATCTCTCACCGACCACCTTCATCTTCCTTACCAACCTGATCTTCATCAAACCCTTGTATTTAGATTTTTTTGCAATCATTCACCGAGGGCTTTTAGGCTCATGTCAAGACTTTTGATCTGATGTGTTAATGCACCTACAGAGATAAAATCAACTCCTGCCTCTGCAAATGCTCTAATGTTTTCTTCAGTTATCCCTCCTGATGATTCTGTTTCATATTTGCCATCTATCATTCTGACAGCAATTCTTGTCATGTCGGGCGTGAAGTTATCGAACATTATACGGTCGACACCACCTGTTTCTAATACTGCATCAATTTCATTAATATTTCTAACCTCAATTTCTATCTTCAGTTTTTTATCTTTTTTTTCTAGATATTCCTGCGTTGCTGCAATAGCATCTCTTATTCCTCCTGCAAAATCAACATGATTATCTTTTATCATTATCATATCATATAATCCCATTCTGTGGTTATAGCCTCCACCAATTTTTACGGCTTCTTTTTCCAGATATCTTAATAAAGGAGTAGTTTTCCTGGTGTCCAGTATCTTAGCATTAGTATCTTTAATCAAGTCAACAAGTTTATGAGTATATGATGCAATGCCACTCATTCTTTGCATGAAATTAAGTGCAAGCCTTTCGGAGGATAATAGGGAAATAATCTTTCCTTCAACAATAAAGGCTACATTGCCAGGTTCTACAGTTTCTCCATCATGAATAAATTCATTAAAATGTATTTCTTTATCTACTTTTTCGAATACCATACGAGCAAGCTTAACACCTGCCAGGATTCCTTCTTCTTTTATCAAAAGCTGAGCTTTACCAATAGCTGTTCCAGGGATAGTGCTCATAGAAGTGTGATCACCATCACCAAGGTCTTCTCTTAGTGCTTCGGCAATGATTTCTTCAGTTGTCATAGTAAAAAGTTATTTGTAGTGATTAATGGTGATTTATGGTGAGGCGAAACGCATCACAGAAACTTCTGAATTTTATTGCTCTTCAAATTGCAATTGCACAATATAAAATTTCTCATCAAATTTCTTGATTAAAAAATATGTTCTGTATGTCTTGCTTCCAGCCTTTAATGTACCGATAATGTAAACAGATCCGTCCTTGGAAGTACCGTAATGATTTTGTTTATAGGTTTTCAAAGGGTGTTTGCCTACAAACTCCTTCAGGATCTGCTTCGCATGATTTTTGCTGGCAGAGTTCTCATATCCTGGAATGGATAGATCTATTGTAGTATAGAAGTTCTGGTGTAGCTTTTCAATGTCTTCCTGGTTAAGTGCATCAAATATGTCTTTCTTGACATCTTCCTGAGCCATTAAGTTTATGGTAGTGAAGAGAATGAAACTGATTATGAGTGTTGTTTGTTTCATAATAGCAGATGTTAACTATTTAAGCAAAGATATGAAAAAAAAGAGCTATCTTTATTCTTAATAAAACTAGTGGATATGAATATCGTTATTACCGGAGCCAGCAGGGGAATTGGGTTTGAATTGGTGAAACAGTTTGCGCGAGATGATAATAATGAAATCATTGTGATCTCCAGGAATATTAAGGATTTACATACATTACAGGGAGTGTGTAAGAATATTAATGAGCATACAAAAGTTCAAGCCATAAAATACGATATTACATCCGGAGAGATTGAAGATGAATTAATTCCTGAAATATTAAAATTCATCAGCAAGGTGAATATTTTAGTTAACAACGCAGGGATTCTTATAAACAAACCTTTCTTCGAAATAAGTAGCAGCGATTTTGATAAAACCTTTAACGTGAATCTAAAAGCCCCGTTTGAACTTATCAAATCCCTGTTTCCGTATTTTTCCAAAAAGGCACATATAGTTAATATCGGCAGTATGGGTGGATATCAGGGAAGTATGAAGTTCCCTGGATTATCAATATACAGCGCAAGTAAAGGAGCACTCGCAATTCTAACCGAAGCTCTTGCTGAAGAACTTAAAGAATCAGACATCAGTATCAATTGTCTGGCTCTGGGTGCAGCGGATACAGAAATGCTTCGTAAGGCCTTTCCAAATTATAAACCACCTTTAACTGCAGAGGAAATGTCTGAATTTATCTGTAATTTTGCCCAAACAGGAAACAGATTTTTTAATGGTAAAGTATTACCTGTTTCAGTTTCAATACCTTAATGCATGACTAAAGAAAAAGCTATTGTATCTCATCCTGGAATAATAATGGAAATAGAGCAGGATAAACTCAAAGTAATGATACTGGCACAATCAGCTTGTGCTTCATGCCATGCCAAATCAATGTGCAATATTGCAGATATGAAGGAAAAGACCATAAATGTTAGAAAAAAATCTGATAAAGAATATAAAGTAGGTGATCAGGTAAATGTTTATATGGAGAAATCATTAGGAAACAAAGCTGTACTTTATGCTTATTTTCTTCCTTTCATAATATTGCTTGCAACTTTAATAATTCTTTTAGAATTGACAAAAGATGAAGCAGTTGCTGGAATAGTTTCACTACTTACTTTAATACCTTATTATTTTATTCTATATTTGCTCAAAAATAAACTTAGCAAAACTTATATTTTCAAAGTTTATTAAGCCTGCCAAAAGAAAATATTACACCTTATTTATTAAACTTTTCATTCAATTTATTGTTGATTATTAAAATAATATTATTTCAACTATGAAACAAACAACCTTATTACTACTGGCTTTCTTTATTGCTGTTGTGGTTTTTTCTCAGGATAATCCTGATGGCCCCACTTATGTTCAGAAAGCTGTTTACTTTGACAAAACTCCTCCTTTACGTGATATGCCTATTATCATGCCAGGAGAAAGAGACAGAAGCTGGAAAGACAATATAATACCTAATGAATCACTTTTTGAAGAAAAGATGCATGAATCAGTTCGGAATAATCCAAATAACGCTCCTGATGGTGCCATTCAAACAAATCGCTCTTCAAGAGGAGTTACCGGACCATTGCTTAACTTCGATGGTGTTGGTAATGTAAGTGGAGTATACCCTCCTGATACTGACGGAGATGTTGGCCCTGATCATTATTTTCAAATGATCAACCTTGCTTATGCCATCTGGGATAAAAATGGAAATAAATTATATGGACCTGTGGATAACAGTACTCTCTGGCAGGGATTTATTGGACCGTGGACAGGTACTAACGATGGCGATCCAATTGTCATGTATGATGAGCTTGCTGATCGTTGGGTTGCAACACAGTTTGCAATAAATACAAGTAATGGTACATATTGGGAGCTGATTGCAGTTTCTGAAACAGGTGACCCTCTGGGTTCTTATTACAGATATGCATTTCAGTTTTTTGCTTTTAACGATTACCCCAAAATGGCAATCTGGCCTGATGGATATTATTTTTCCTTTAATATGTTTGGATCTTACACAAGGGTTGGTGTTGCTGCCCTGGAAAGAGATAAGATGCTTGTAGGTGACCCAAACGCCAATATGGTTTATTTCGATAGACCTGCAGGTACATTTGGTATGCTTCCCTCAGATTTTGATGGTACTCCTCCGCCAACCGGGGCACCTTGTTATTATGCTCATCTTCTTACTAGTGGGAATCATAACCTGGAGATCTATGAGTTTGATGTAGATTGGAATAATACTAGTAATTCAACTTTTACTTTGAAGAACACTTTATCTCCAACATCATATAACTCAAGTTTGAATGGAATCTCACAGCCAGGAACCAGCACAAAACTTGATGACCTGGCATTTTTTCTGATGAACAGATTACAATACAGAAACTTCGGATCTTACGAAACTCTTGTTACCAACCATACTGTGAATCATAGTAGCAAGGCAGGAGTTAGATGGTATGAGATGAGAAAGACTGCTTCAGACTGGTCAATTTACCAGCAGAGTACATATTCTCCTGATGGGGAGAACCGATGGATGGGTAGCGCTGCTATGAATGGCAATGGAGATATTGCTATTGGATATTCCGTGTCAAGTTCTTCTGTTTATCCTTCAATCAGATATACCGCTAGAAGAGCAGGTGATCCCTTAGGACAAATGACTTTTGCCGAGATTGAATTGGTTAGTGGGCTTAGTTCTCAGTCGGGAATTAGCCGCTGGGGAGATTATGCCTGCATGTCAGTAGATCCTGTCGACGATTCAACTTTCTGGTTTACACAGGAATACAGGAAAGCATCAGGGTGGGGAACGCGTATTTCTTCTTTCGACCTGTCACCATTGATGCCACCTACTGTAGATGTTGGACCCAATGATACAGTTTGTGAAGAAGAACTTTATAATACAAATGCTGTTGTTACAAGCCAGTCTTCGGTACTATGGACAACTACCGGTGATGGTATTTTTCAGAATGCTTCATCTGTTAATACTTTTTATTTAAGGGGAAATGATGATATTATAAATGGAGAGGTTCAGCTGAAGCTAACTGCTCAGGGATATGAACCAAATTTTGTGGCATCAGATAGCCTGATCGTTTATATCGATCTTTTGCCAGAAGCTTTTGCAGGAAATGATACTTTATATTGTATTGGCGAAACATTATTGCTGGCAGGTGCAACAGCAAGTAATTACGATTCCTTACTATGGACTACGAACGGAGATGGAACATTTGATGATGATATTCTTCTGAACGCAATTTATACAGCAGGCCCTGGGGATATTTCTGCAGGAAATGTAGTTTTATCACTAACTGCAAAAAGCCTTGAATGTGCAGATGATCCCGATACTGATGATATCTTTGTTACTGTTGATGAATGTACAGGAGTTAATGAAGCAAATGCAGAAAAGATTGGCCTGAAAGTAATTCCAAATCCGAATAATGGTTTGTTTAATATTTCAGTTTCATCAGATTATGAAAGTGATGTCACAATGAAGATCTTTAGCGTGGAAGGACAAAATGTTTTCACTTTCAGATTAGGAAAGATCAATGGTAGTTATACCAATACCATAAACATGAGTAATTATCCAAAAGGTGTTTATTTTGTAACTGTGGAGAATGGAAGAGGTAGCGAAACAGTGAAGTTTGTTACTTATTAGTTTTAAATCGTGACGCGGAAGGTGTAACGAGGTTAATGTCCGATTTTTTTATTGAACCACCAAAGATGCTGTACCACATATAGCATTGTTCTGATAAGCTGAAATAGTGTATATGCCTTTATCTAAATCGCTTATATTCAATTTTAATTTATTGCTTACTACATTATCAAATCGTCTGATTATTTGACCTGCACTATTAGATATTCTTATAAAATATGGTATGTCAGTTTCTTCCTTATTGAGAGTAATAGTACAAATATCTGATGCAGGGTTTGGATATATATGAAATTTGGAATCAACCGCAAGTTCATTGATTTTCGTTGTCAGACACTCAATTTTTAATTTTGGATGGAATTCTTCTGACGCATTATCTGAAGAAGCAAATACCATCCTGGAATAATAGCTTTCAACTCTTAATCTTATGGAAAAGCCATGACTTTTATCAGGTTCATTTATCATATCCTGAACAAGATCAGTAACATTTATCATATAGTTTTGAAAACTCTTGGAACTGGGACCAACATATATTTCATTCTGAAATGTTACATCGGCACGATTAATCCAGTTAACTTCAAACTCTTCCCAGGGTTCAATAATTCTCTGAATAATACAAGCATTATCAGGCCAGTAATATAAATATATATGTCCTTCTGGATACTGCTGCGATAAAGTATCACTGAATAACAATAATGTTGCTGAATTAATAGAATCGCAAGTTATTTCAGAAAGATCAAAATCAATCAGGCTGCGATGTACGATATATTTCCCGCTATTTGTCCAGGCATGCATATTTAAATATTCATAATCACCATAATTGTTAGTGTCACCTGATAAATCATAATATCTGATCAAAGCATCTTTCGAAGCTTCTAATATGATTGTATCTTGTGCTGAAACATTAATGAAACCAAGTGTAAGATATCCTGTAATCAGAGAAAGTAAAAAATATCTCATCTTATGAATTTTAAAGCTATCTGTAAATACAAAATTATGTAATTATTCTTTTAAAGTCAATTTTAATACGTGATCAATCCTATACGTTACATAAAGCCAGTCAGAGCTTTTTATTCTGCTGTCTGGTAATTATTTGTATCTTTACCAGCCCTTTAATAGCACGATAATATTTAACTAACTAAATGAAGCTTAAAATGAACTTATTGCGTTCCATAATGGTGATTGCATGCACTTTGTTATTTGCCTTACCATCAATTTCTCAGAAAGAAATTTATAAGCCTTCCAGGATAGAAAAAGCAAAACACTTTCGTAAAACAATTCCTCTTCGCGATATGAAGGTTATACTTCCCGGTGAAAGAGACAGAAGCTGGAAAGATGGAATAATCAGGAATGAAGTCAATACTTTTATAGGTGATGGCAGTGTGGAAAATGCTCAACCTATTGGTGTTGATCCTGTTCTTCAGGATTATGATGGTGAAAGATCTCATCGTGGCCCATTGTTGAACTTCGATGGTGTAGGTAATGTTAGTGGTGTGTATCCTCCTGATACGGATGGAGATGTTGGCCCTGATCATTATTTTCAGATGATCAACCTGGCTTTTGCAATTTGGGATAAAGATGGCAATAAATTATACGGTCCTGTTGATAATAGTACTCTGTGGTATGGCTTTATCGGTCCCTGGACAGGTACCAATGATGGTGACCCAATAGTTTTATATGATGAAGAAGCTGACAGATGGATGGCCAGCCAGTTTGCCATCAATACTTCCAATGGAACTTACTGGCAATTGATTGCCGTTTCTGAAACAGGTGACCCCCTGGGTGCATATTATCAATATGCATTTCAGTTTCCCGGATTTAATGATTATCCTAAAATGGGTATCTGGTCTGATGGTTATTATGCCAGTTTTAATATATTCAGCCAGGATTATAACCGTGCTGCCATATCTTCTTTTGAAAGAGATAAAATGTTAGTTGGAGATCCAAATGCCAGGATGATACTTTTTGATATGCCGGAAGGATCTGTTGTCTGGAACTGTCTGCCTTCTGATTTCGACGGACCGCCTCCTCCTGATGGTACTCCAAATTATTTTGCATTTTTCAAAGATGATGAATGGGGATTTTCAACAGATCAACTTCAAATATGGGAATTTGTTTCTGACTGGGATTATCCAAATAACTCGACATTTGCTGAGGTCGCTATCCTGGAAACAGCTCCTTTTAAAGCCAAGCTTTGTGATGCACCGCGTTGGCAATGTATCCCGCAGCCAAACACCAGTACAATGCTTGAAGCCTTGAATGACAGGCTCATGTTTCGCTTGCAATACAGGAATTGGAATACTTATTCCACCATGGTTGTTAATCATACTGTAAATGCCGATGGCTTTGGTAAGGCAGGGATCCGCTGGTATGAACTCAGGGATCATTTCGATGGTAATGGCTGGAGTATATACCAGCAAGGGACTTATTCACCTGATGATAACAGTCGCTGGATGGGAAGTATCGCAATGAATGGAGAAGGAACTATTGCAATTGGATTTACAATCTCTTCAGATACTATCAATCCTTCTATCAGATATGTAGGACGGTCAGAAGATGCTCCATTGGGTGAAATGAATTATAATGAAATTGAAGTAATAACAGGAATAGGTTCGCAAGGAAGCTACCACCGCTGGGGTGATTATTCCTGCTTGTCAGTTGATCCATCTGATGACAAAACGTTCTGGCATACCAATGAGTATTCAATAGGTGGTTGGAGAACAAGGGTTTTCTCTTTTGATTTTGGACCAATACCGGATCCAATCCTGAATATTGGCCCCAATGATACTATTTGCAATGAAGTTGTATTTTATAGAGATCCTTATGCAGAGTTTTATAAAGATGCTATGTGGACTACATCAGGTGATGGTATAATTCAAAATCCCCGCAGTTTAAATATTGCTTATTTAAGAGGTCCTCAGGATGTTATTAATGGATCTGTAAAGCTTTATTGCACTATAAAAGGTTATCTTCAAGGACAGATTGCCAGCGATTCACTAATTGTATTTATTGATTCCCTACCTGTTGTCCATGCCGGTAATGACACTATGATCTGTAATTATAATTCTCTCCAATTACATGGATGGGCAGATAATTATACTAAAATAAAGTGGATTACTGCTGGTGATGGTACTTTTGATGATGCATCATCTGTTAATCCTGTTTATACTCCGGGAATTTCTGATACTGCTGTGGGATCAGTGGAACTTTTTATAAAAGCAATTAGTCTTCATTGTGAAGATACAGCATCAAGTTCAATGATGCTAACTTTTGATCCATGCTTTGGGATTGATGAGAGATCAGATGCGAAATTTGATGTTTCTGTATATCCAAATCCAAACAATGGTGTTTTTTATCTGGAAATAAATGAAGAGATTAAATCTGCAACAGAAATATCTGTGCTTAGCATAGGCGGACGCTTGCTTTTCTCCCAAACAATTGAAGGTATTACTGAAGGATTTATAAAATCATTCGATCTGCATTTGCTGAATAAAGGAACATACTACCTGCGAGTTCAGAATGAAGAGTTTGTGAAAACCTTACCGGTAATCATAAAATAGGTTCTAGGTACTGGGTACTGGTGACTAGGTGTTCTCAGACAAAAAGCTAAAGGCTAAAAGCAAAACGCTAAATAAAAACTTTCTAAATTATTGTCAGCTATATAATTTAGAAGCAAATTATTTTAATTTTGCCACTTGTTAAGCGGAAAACAATGATGTTTCCTTATATAAACCTTAAAAAGGATAAATCGTGAATGAAGTATTGATTTTCTCAGTTATCTCATTAAGTGCCATAGGAATTGTTGCTGCCGTGGTGCTTTTTGGTGTTGCGCAAAAATTCAAGGTTATTGAAGACCCGAAGATAGATGAGGTTGAAGAGGAATTGCCTGCTGCAAACTGTGGTGGTTGTGGTTATCCGGGATGTAGAAACTTTGCAGAAGCAATTGTGAAATCTTCAGCCAGCGGAAGTATTGAAGGGCTCAACTGTCCTGTAGGCGGAGCTGATGTAATGAAACTGGTTGCAGATGTTGTTGGGCTTGCTGTTGAAGAAAGCGATCCATTAATCGCTGTAATTCGTTGTAGTGGATCAAGAGTAAATGCACCTGCAAAGATTAAATATGATGGACCGGCAACATGTGCTTTTGCTCATAGCCTTTCTAGTGGAGAAAGTGGTTGCCCGAATGGCTGTCTCGGATTAGGCGACTGTGTTGCTGCTTGTCAGTTTGATGCAATCGAGATGTCCGAAGAGACTGGCTTGCCAGTTGTTAATGAAAAATGTGTTGCCTGCGGTGCTTGTGTTAAAGCTTGTCCAAGAGATATTATAGAACTTCGTCCGGTAGGAAAGAAAGAACGCAGAATATTTGTAAGTTGTGTAAATACTGAAAAAGGTGGCCCTGCAAAAAAGAATTGTGCCGTTGCTTGTATCGGCTGTGGTAAATGTTTTAAGGTATGTAAATTTGATGCCATCACTATAGAAAATAATCTTGCATATATAGATGCTGAGAAATGCAAGCTTTGCAGGAAATGTGTGGAGGTTTGTCCAACAGCTGCAATTCACGAATTAAACTTCCCCCCGCGAAAACCAAAACCAGCTCCGGAAGAAAAAAAAGAAGTTGAAAAGGTTGAAAAAGATGGTGGTAACGAAGCTCAACAAGCATAATAAATTAAGTAATATATTAATCCAATATATACAGGATGAGTGTTTTAAAGACTTTTAAGTTAGGAGGAGTTCACCCGGCAGAAAATAAGATATCTGCTGGTAGAGCTATTGAAGTCATGGAATTACCTGAACAAGCTGTCATCCCATTGAATCAAAACCTGGGTGCACCTGCTAATCCATTAGTGGCTAAGGGTGATACTTTAAAAGTTGGTCAGATGATAGCTAAAGGAGAAGCTTTTATTTCCTCTAATATTCATTCATCAGTTTCAGGAAAGGTTCTGAAATTTGATAACATCATGGATACTTCAGGATATAAACGCCCGTGTATGATTGTGAATGTTGAGGGAGATGAATGGGAGTCTGATATTATCAGGTCAGATGAGATCAGGAAAGAGATTAATCTTACTCAGAAAGAGATCATTGAAAAAATCAAGGAGATGGGTATAGTCGGACTCGGTGGAGCAACTTTCCCATCACATGTTAAACTCATGGTTCCTAAAGGGAAAAAAGCTGAAGTGCTTCTTATCAATGGTGTTGAATGTGAGCCTTACCTTACCTCTGACCATCAGCTTATGATGAGCAAAGGTGAAGAGATCATCATTGGAACGAAGATCTTAATGATGGGACTTGGTGTTCGTAAAGCTTTTATTGGTATTGAAAACAATAAGCCAGATGCCATTAAGCATTTGAAAGAAATAGCTGCCAGTTATGAGGGTATTGAAATAACTCCTTTAAAAGTAAAATACCCGCAGGGGGGTGAGAAGCAGTTGATTAATGCGGTTATCAAGCGTGAAGTTCCTTCAGGAAAACTTCCTATCGAGGTAGGTGCGGTTGTAAATAATGTAGGTACTGCATTTGCTGTTTACGAAGCAGTTCAAAAAAATAAACCTCTTCTGGAAAGAATAGTTACTGTTACAGGAAAATCAGTTAAAAATCCATCTAACTTCCTGGTTCGGTTAGGAACTCCGGTCAATCAGCTAATTGAAAAGGCAGGTGGACTTCCAGTGGATACCGGAAAGATCATCAGCGGCGGACCTATGATGGGTAAGGCACTTTTATCTCTTGAAACTCCTGTTGTAAAAGGTACATCTGGTATTCTTATCATGCGTAAGAATGAATCTGCAAGAACTGATGTTCAGTCTTGTATAAGATGTGGAAGATGCGTAACTGTTTGTCCTATGGGACTTGAACCAATTCTCCTGGCGCAATATGCCAAGCAGGAGATGTGGGAAGATGCAGAAAAAGAAAAGATCATGGATTGTATAGAATGCGGTTCATGCCATTATACTTGTCCTTCAGGAAGACCATTACTTGACTATATCAGGTTGGGCAAAAGTAAAGTTGGTCAAATTATTAGAAACAGAGGAAAAAATTAAGATATGAATATGTTAACAGTATCGGGTTCTCCTCACATACATGGAGACGATTCAGTAAAAAAGATCATGTATGGCGTTGTGATCGCAATGATCCCTGCAATACTGGTATCCATTTATTTCTTCGGATTGGATGCCTTATGGGTATTGCTGGTTTCATCTGTATCATGTCTCTTTTTTGAATGGGTAATCCAGAAATTCCTTATTAAAGGACCGAATACCATAAATGATGGTTCAGCCTTGGTGGCTGGTATATTGCTTGCCTTTAATGTGCCGGCAAATTATCCATTGTGGATGCTGATCATCGGTGCTTTTGTAACTGTAGCAATTGCTAAAATGTCGTTTGGCGGACTGGGTAAAAATCCATTCAATCCAGCACTCGTTGGAAGGATCTTCCTTTTAATATCCTTTCCTGCAAAGATGGCTGGATCAGTATGGCCAATACCAAAACCACTTTTTGGCGCAGAAGCAGTTACAGATGCTCTTACTGGCCCAACCCCTTTGGGTTTTCTGAAGGAAGGACTAAAAATGGGCAAGACAATTCCTGAGTTGATGCCTGAGATCCCAACATATATGAATGAATTTGTTGGTAATATGGCTGGATGTGCAGGTGAGATATCGGCTGTTGCTTTGATTATCGGTGGACTCTATATGATGTTCAGGAAGATCATTAGCTGGCATATTCCATTTTCATACTTGTTTACAGTATTTATTTTTACAGGAATTCTATACCTAATCGACCCAATGATATATGCAACTCCCTGGTTTCACCTATTAACAGGTGGTTTGATGCTGGGTGCGTTCTTTATGGCAACAGATATGGTTACTTCTCCTGTAACATATAAAGGAATGTTGATCTTCGGTATTGGTAGTGGTGTTTTAACAGTATTGATCAGAGTCTGGGGAGGATATCCTGAAGGAGTAGCATTTGCAATATTAATTATGAATGCTTTTACACCTCTTATTAACAGATATATTAAACCAAAGCGATTTGGGGAAGAAGTAGCAACAGCTTAATTATTCAACAATAAAACAGGCTAAAAGATATGGCAAAAGTTGAATCTTCATTTAGAAACATGGTGTTGACCTTATTCATTGTAACCCTTGTGGCTGCATTTGCATTAGGGGGGATTTACAATTTAACTAAGGAACCTATTGCACTGGCTGAGAAATTGGCAAGGGAAGCGGCTATCAAAGAAGTGATACCAGCTTTTGATGAATTAAAAATATTCAAGGTAAAACCGGAAGGTGAATTTGATTCTCTTGTATTTAACCAGGGTATCAAAGATGGTGAAATTATAGGAACTGCAATATTATCCTATACAAAAAATGGTTACGATCCAACAATAATAAAAATAATGGTCGGAATTGGTCCTGATGGAAATATTAACAATACTCAGGTAATCCAGCAAAAGGAGACACCCGGACTGGGAACAAAGATTGAATTGCCTTCCTTCAGGGATCAGTTCATGAATACGAATCCCAAAATATTTATTCTTAAAGTTAAAAAGGATGGGGGAGATGTTGATGCAATTACAGCAGCAACCATAAGCTCAAGAGCTTTTTGTGATGCTGTTCGCCTGGCATATTCCACTTACGAAAAATATATGGAGGATCAGAAATGAATCAGTGGCAAAACTTTACAAAGGGTTTTATAAAGGAAAACCCGGTATTCACTCTGCTGCTAGGGCTTTGTCCTACATTAGCAGTGACTTCATCGGCATTTAATGGCTTTGGAATGGGTATAGCTACAACATTTGTGCTGATATGCTCAAATATAGTTGTTTCAATGGTTAAAAACTATATTCCTGATAAAGTCAGGATCCCATCATTCATTGTGATTATTGCTTCTTTTGTAACCATCGTTGAGTTGCTTATGCAGGCATATGCTCCTTCATTATTCAAAGCACTCGGAATTTTTATCCCTTTGATTGTTGTGAACTGCCTCGTACTTGGTAGAGCAGAAGGATTTGCTTCAAAACAAAACTTTACTTCATCATTGGTTGATGGTTTAGGAATGGGATTTGGCTTTACTTTCGCTTTAACATTGCTTGGTGCAATCAGAGAAATGCTGGGTAATGGATCTATATTCGGATATAGCTTTGTTGAAGGTGATACCATATTACTCTTCATCCTGCAACCAGGTGCTTTCATCGTTCTTGGTTACCTGATCGCATTTTTCAACAGAATTAAAAAAACAGCATAAAGATATAGCTCATGGAATATTTCTTAATTATCATATCGGCCATATTCGTTTCCAACATTGTTCTTGCACAATTTCTTGGAATATGTCCTTTCCTTGGAGTCTCAAACAAGGTAGATACCGCAATGGGTATGAGTGGAGCTGTATTGTTTGTAATGACAATAGCTACTATCGTTACCTGGTTGATTTATAATTATGTTCTTGCACCCTTGAACATTACATTCCTGCAAACCATCAGTTTTATTCTGGTGATTGCATCCCTGGTACAAATGGTGGAAATCATCCTTAAAAAGATCAGCCCTCCGCTTTACCAGGCACTTGGAATATTTCTTCCATTGATCACAACCAACTGTGCTGTTATGGGTGTTGCCCTTCTTGCCATTGGGAAAGAATATAATCTTCTGGAAGGTGTTGTATTTGCTATTGCCAATGCAATTGGATTCGGGCTGGCAATGATTCTCTTCGCTGGATTGCGAGAACATCTCGATCTTATGGAGGTTCCAAAAGGCATGAGAGGAGTTCCAATCGCTCTTGTCGCTGCGGGAATTTTAGCATTAGCTTTTATGGGTTTCACTGGCTTGGTATAATATTTAATAGAATTGGACGACTGTCGTTTGTCGGTTTTCGTCTCGTTTTTAACGAGATCGAACTGATTTCAGATATTAAATTTCCACCCTGTATCTCTTGCATTTTGCTCCTTGCCCCTTGCGACTTATTTCCCAATTCTATTCCCATTCTAAAGAATACTCTTTATATTTGTTATAATATTAATGAATAATTGTGATCTTATGTCGCTCGACACTATTATAGAGTTTAAAAATGTCCCTGTTTTTCAAAAGAGTAACCTGGTTTTAAACAATGCTTCATTTGAGATTTCTAAAGACGATTTCGTTTATATTATTGGTCGTACAGGTACAGGTAAAAGTAGCTTACTAAAAACTATTTATGCTGAGTTGCCGGTGACAGCAGGTTCAGCAATTGTTGCAGGATATGACCTGAAGAAGATAAAAGATAAGGAGATTCCTATGCTAAGAAGAAAATTGGGAATAGTATTTCAGGATTTTCAATTGCTCACAGATAGAAGTGTCAGGGATAACCTGCTGTTTATTATGAAAGCTACAGGATGGAAAGACAAAGTGATTATGAATGAAAGATTGCAGGGTGTTTTAAAAAGAGTAGGGCTTGACACAAAAGATCATAAGATGCCTCACCAACTTTCTCAGGGTGAACAGCAAAGGATTGCTATTGGCCGGGCATTGATAAATGATCCTGATATTATCCTGGCTGATGAGCCAACCGGTAATCTCGATCCTGAAACATCTGTTGGAATTATGAACCTTCTGTTTGAGATCAGATCATCAGGCAGAGCAGTTGTTATGGCTACACACGATTATTCGCTGTTCCAGGACTTTAAAGCTCGGACTTTAAAATGTGAGAATGGAAATCTGATTGAATTAGTAGATCAGGTCTATTAATTGAGATGCATTCGTCTCGTTGGAATAAAGTTTCTTTAATGTTTCTTCTCTTATCTTGATCTCTTCCTTATCAAATTCTTCCTTAAATAATTCTTTTATTTTTTGTTTTAATTCAGCTGGATTATTCCCGATAACACATAAGTCATCTAATCGGGTGCCGTTCAGCATTTTATCATTTACAAGACAGAAACGGCCATTATATAAAGTGTTCAGGAGTTTAAGTTTTAATCCTGTAGCCTGGAATGTAACAAGAATGTTTATATGGGCATTCTTAATCAATTCAAACATTTTTTCATCATCCGGATTGGAGATGACCTCGATATTTTCATGCTTCTTACACAACTTTATTATCTCCTTAGGCGGATTCATTCCTGCAATAATAAGTTTTGAATCCATTCCTGAAAAAACCTCATTGATAAGATATTCTGCCGCTCTTGTATTTTCAGGAACCTCAATATTCCCATGATACAGAACATAATCACCTTTTCCTGTAATAGCAGTTACCTTATTGTTAAGGTGAAAACTTGGAAGATAAAAAACCTTATTGTTCCTAAATTGCCGCTTAAGATAAATGGTGTCTTTTTGAGATACAACAAGCATTAGATCAGCATACTTTAAAACTTTTTGATAAAGTCTTAATTTGAAACTTGCAAAAAGAAAATACAGCTTGTTCTTAAACTTTTTATCAGCTTTAAAGAGATTGAAATAGTATTTATGTTCAATATTACTTTCTCTGTATATTTTTTTTCTACTTCTGATCCTGTGATCATTTATGTAAAAACATGAGTGCAATCCTTCAAAAAGAATAGGAAAATCATCATTTAGTAAGTTCCTGATCATCTTCTCCGACCGTCGGCTGGAAACGATATAAGGTTTAACACTTAGAGCTGATTTTATTCCCATTCTCCTGGGATAATATTTAACCTCTTCACAGAATTTATTTAATTCGCTGGATCTATCCCTTCCAGGATATTCAATACAATGTAAGTGTATTTTAATCCCTTTCTCATGAAGTGCTTTGAGTTTATAGTAAACATCGATTACTCCGCCATAATTTGGTGGGTAGGGGACATCAAAGGAAATGATATGCAGATGTCGATCAGGCAAATGGCTTATAGATTTTGATTAATTTTTGTTCTTCTTTCTCCCAGCATAGTTCTTCGGACGCAAATGTAAGGTTTTCTTTCCAAACACTCAGTGTTTTAGCATCATCAAATATATCAGATACCTTTTTTGCAATATGTTCAGGTTTATGATCATCAATCATAGTTCCAATATCATATTTTTCAATTACTTTCCGGATCTCAATCAGTGGAGATGCCAAAACAGGAACCCTGGCCTGAATATAATCGAAGATCTTATTTGGAAGACTGAATCTGTAGTTTAGGTTAGTGTCTTTATCAAGGGTAATTCCCAGGTCAGCATGAACTGTGTACTGAAAAACTTTGTCTAATGGCTGCTTTGGAATGAACATCACTTTTTCCTGAAGCTGAAGCTGGTTTACCTTTATTTTTAACATTCCCAGTACATCACCACCTCCCAGGATCACAAAAACAGCATTATCAATATATTGCATTGCTTCTACCATTTCTTCAGCTCCTCTTTGAATATTGATTCCTGCACCCTGTAGTAATATTATCTTTTTGTTTTCAGGTAGTCGGAGCTCTTTCCTTGTTTTATTGATCTCATAATTCTTTTTTAATGGAAAGTTGCGGATAACCTCTATTTCTACACCGTATTTTTTTCGATAAAGACCAGCAATAGAGTCATTTACCGTGTAAACATGTTTTAGTTTAGGAAATATATTCCTCTCAATACTTTCCCATATTTTTTTAACTCTTCTTCTGTTAACCAATTCAGGTGTTTCGGTGTAGTATTCATGAGTGTCGTAAAAAAGGACTTTCCTTTTAATCCTTGATAACAGGAAATTCGACAGCAGAGTATCGAGGTCGTTTGATACTAAAAGGTCTGTCTTTGTTATTAATAAAAGAAAAAATAATCTTAAGATATATTCTGCATAGAAAAATGGGCCTTTTTCAAACAAAAGCCTCATTCGCTTCATCCTGTATGTTCGATCATCCAGGGGTAAGCTGTCTCTTTTCTTTCTGCCAATAAGCAATACATCAAATCCTAGTGAGTTTAAAGTAGTGCAAACTCTGTGTAGTCTTTGGTCTGTGGTAAGATCATTAGTTACAGAAAGTACAATTCTTTTCAATACTTCTATCTTTGCTTAATAAATTATTCAGGCTAAAATAATACTTCTGCTTTAAAGATTCCTTTTTAATCCTAAATAAATAAAATATCTTTGATATAATTCTATAGCTATGATTATTCAGGAAAATATTTCTTTAAAAGAATATAACACATTTGGTGTTGATGTTATTGCAAGATACATGGTGGAAATTGAAAATAATGAGGATTATGATCAGTTTTTTTCTTTTCCAGGATTTAAGAATTCGAAAAAGTTAATACTGGGTGGTGGTTCAAATCTTTTATTTTTAGGTGATTATGATGGAATGGTGGTAAAGATAAACACCAGAGGGATTGATGTTTATCAGGAAAATGAGAATGATGTTATACTCAGAGTTGCTGCGGGGGAGGATTGGGATAACTTAATAAATTATTGTTTGGATAATAATTATGGAGGACTTGAAAATCTTAGTATGATCCCTGGAAAAGTAGGAGCAAGCCCGATTCAAAATATTGGTGCTTATGGCACCGAGATGGAAGAAAGCTTTATTAAACTTGATTGTATTAAACTTGAAACAGGAGAAAGAATAAGCATATCAAAACCTGATTGTTTTTTTGGATACAGAGACAGCATATTCAAAAATGAATTAAAAGGCAAATGCCTTATTACCGATGTGTATTTTATGCTGGATAAATTCCCAATAATCAATCTCACCTATGAAGCTCTGCAGAAAGAGCTATCAGGGAAGAACATAAGTGACCTGACTATAAAAGATATTTCTGAAGCAGTAAGGTCCATACGTTCGCGTAAACTTCCTGATCCCGAAGAAATAAAAAATGCGGGTAGTTTCTTTAAAAATCCTGTTGTCGGTTTAGTGAAATTTGAATCACTTAAGACTGATTATCCTGACATTATTGGCTATCAACAGGAAGATGGAAATATAAAACTAGCTGCAGGGTGGCTGATCAATCAGTGTGGTTTAAAAGGATACAGGCTTGGTGATGTGGGGATTCATAAAGATCAGGCATTGGTAATTGTAAATTATGGCAATGCTAATGGCTTAGAGATCCTGGAATTCTCCGAGATAATAATTGAAAATGTGAAAGATATGTTTGGGGTATTATTGGAGAGAGAAGTTATAGTTATTTAGGAAGTGAACAAATTTTGTATTAATATAGCTAAAGAAATGATAATTGATATTTTATTACTAATTAATCAGAATAATCATCATCAATAAACATATAACATGAGTAAAAAAGAAACTACACTTAATCTTTTCAAACTCATAATGATCACCCTGGCATTCATTATGAGTATCAGAAATCTTCCTTTACTTGCCGAAACAGGTTGGCAACAAGTTTTTTTCATGGTTCTTGCAGCTGTCGTCTTCCTGATACCGACTGCATTATTATCAGCTGAACTGGCAACCGGATGGCCAAAAGCCGGTGGTGTTTATCAATGGATAAAACTGGCATTTGGTGACCGATTAGCTTTTATTGGTGCCTGGATGCTTTGGGTACAAATGTTTTTCGGAATGGTTATGATAGGTTCTTTTATTGCAGCAATGATAGCCTATATTTTTGATCCTGCTTTGGCAAGCAATAACTATTATATCGCTGCAGTGATAATAGTGCTCTATTGGATTGTCACACTGCTTAACTTCAAAGGTCTCCGATCAGGAGCTATAATTAGTTCCGTAGGATTTGTTGTTGGTGTGTTGATCCCGTTTGCTCTTATTTTGATTTTCGGTATTGCTTACTATATGGGGAGTAACCCTATACAGCTTCCTCCATTCTCATGGGAAAGAGCAATTCCTGATTTTACCAGCATGGGCAACCTTTCACTCTTTGCCGGATTCATCTTTGTATATGCAGGTGTTGAAGTTTCATCCGTGCATGCCAATCAGGTTAGTAATGTGAGAAGAAATTACCCCCTGGCCATGTTAATTGCAGCTATTTTGTTGATTTCTTTGAATGTATTTGGTGCCTTTGCCATAGAAATTTCCGAACCACGTAATGATATTAACCTGGCTTCAGGTATCATGCAGGCTTTTACAAAGATTCTCGAAGCTGAAGGTTTTGCATGGTTAAAACCGGTAATGGCTTTAATGATAGGAATTGGTGCTTTTGGACAATTGAGTACGTGGGTGCTTGGTCCTTCGAAAGCCATGTTACAGGTTGCTAAAAATGGTTATATGCCAAAATGGTGGCATAAAACCAATAAGGAAGAAGTTCCTGTAAGGTTCTTATTAGTTCAGGCTACAGTTATTACTCTTGTAGCTCTCCTTTATGTTGTTGTTCCTTCAGTTAATGCAGGTTTCTTTATGGTCCTCATCCTAACAACGATACTATATGCCATTATGTATATATTAATGTATGCTTCTGGCATCAAACTTCGGTATAAATATCCTGATGTGAAAAGAGCATATACTATCCCTGGTGGAAAACTGGGTATATGGTTAGTTGCTGGCTTAGGATTAATTGGTATGGTATTTACTATAATAGTTAGCGTGATACCTCCTGAAAGTTTAAGTATTGGTAGTCCAACTTTTTATGTGATATTCCAATTAGGAGGATTGCTGATCTTCTTGATCATTCCAATTATCATTTATTCCATGAGAAAACCCTCATGGAAAGCTGAAGATGCAGATATTGAGGATTAATAGCTTTTTAATAATACTTAGTGCAAAAAGGACATATATAATAATTCAAAAATAATAATATAGATATGAAAGATAATACAAATAAAGAAATTAATATCGATGCATTGTTTTTAGGCCCGAAATCAGAAAACGGAAGATTTTTGAAAGAAACAATTACTGAGCTTATTAATGAGCATTTGTTCTGGAGAAAAGATTTTCATCCTGAAGATGATCCTATCATAACCATGGACAACCAGAATCAAAAAGATTTTAGAGAAACAGAACAAAAAACTGTTGAAGTGCTTCAGAAATTATGTTCGAAATTGAAATTAACATCAATGCCCTGGCATTCTCCCCGCTACCTTGGGCATATGAATGCGGATATTTTAATGCCATCAGTAATGGCATATGTTGCAGCAATGTTATATAATCCAAATAATGTTGCTTATGAAGCATCCACTGCAACTTCTCCATTGGAGCTTGAAGTGGGTATGGATTTTGCAAAACTGATGGGTTATGATCTTAATAAGGCCTGGGGCCATATTTGTACAGATGGTAGTATAGCAAATATTGAAGCTTTATGGTATGCTCGCAATATAAAGTCTATACCATTTGCTGTTAAAAAAGTAAAACCTGAACTCGTCAAAGGCATGAGTGAATGGCAGCTTGCTAATATGTCTGTACCTGACATCCTTGATCTGGCTGCTAAAGTAAAAGATGTTTGGGATGAGATCCGTGATAATTCAGTTAGGGGAACAGGAGTAATAGAAAATCAATTGGGTAAATGGATTGTACCACAAACAAAGCATTACTCATGGGTGAAAGGTGTTGATATTATGGGAATTGGCTTGAACAATATAATATCAATTCAGGTAGATGACAATTACAGAATGGATATTGATGTCCTTCGTAAAACAATTACCGAACTTGCTGAAAAGAAAATTCCGATTATGGGTATTGTGGGTGTTATGGGCAGTACTGAAGAGGGTGCCATTGATCACATGGATAAAATAATTGCATTAAGAGAAGAGTTTGAAAAAGAAGGTGTTTCATTTTATGTACATGCAGATGCCGCTTATGGTGGATATGCCCGCTCTATTTTCCTGGATGAAGATAGCGAGTTTATACCTTATGATGAATTAAAGGATAGACTACATGAAGATGGGATCATTAAACAGGATGATATTGAGTGGCCAAAAATAGATGTCTACAATGCATTTAAAGCAATGTCACAGACTAACTCAATAACCATCGATCCACATAAGATGGGATATGTTCCTTATTCAGCTGGAGGTATTGTTATCAGCGACAAACGCATGCTTGATGCAATTTCATTCTTTGCAGCTTATGTTTTTGAAAAAGGCACAGATGTACCTTCCCTGCTCGGAAGTTATATTATGGAAGGCTCTAAGGCAGGAGCTACAGCAGCAAGTGTATGGGCAGCGCACAGAATATTGCCTCTTAATATTACCGGATATGGAAAACTTATAGGTGCAAGCATTGAAGGTGCAAAGAGATTATATAATAAAATACAAACAGTTAGATCATTTAATATTGATGGTGTGGGTGTTAAATTAGAGGCTCTTGTTCAACCTGATTTTAATATGGTCGATTTTGCTTTTAATATTGAAGGAAATACCGATCTGGCTAAAATGAACCAGATCAACCTTGAAATTTATAATCTGAGTTCTTACGTTGCAGGCCCGGTGTTTAAAAATGATTTTATTACATCACATACTGAGTTCTCTTATGAAGATTATAAAGATGCACCTGTTGATATTGCCAGGCGATTAGGAATACCCAAAGAGGAATGGGATAAAGTACATGAATTAAGAGTGATGAGAGCTTGTGTTCTTTCTCCATATTTCACTAATTACAAAGTGACTGAGAGTTATTGGCACGATTACATCGATAGCATGCGGATGAAGTTAAAAGAGGTTATTGTAAAGTTTAAGTGATGCTTTCTTTAAGAATTCTCAGATGGGACAGTATTATAGAAATGTACAAGTTCATATTCTCAATACTTTCTTGAATTCTCAACTCATTATCCTTATATTTGTAATAGAGCATTAACTCTATATGATAACTATTAAAAAACTAATTCGGTTTTCTCGATTTAACCTGGAAGCTATAATCTGGATTACAGCCCTTGTATTGCTCGCCTTTATGGAACCTTCCTGTGATCATGGTTCTTTATGTCCATTCAATGCACTGGGATTAGGTTTTTGTCCGGGTTGTGGTCTGGGCCACTCCATATCATATTTGTTCAGGGGAGATGTGGTGAATTCATTCAATGCACATCCATTGGGCATGTTTGCAGTGTTTATGCTCATACTAAGATCCGTAAGCATATTTGTAAAATATTTTAAAACAAAATATATATTAAATCCCAAATAAAATGGCAAATATCTTTCAATTTTTACCTGAATTGCAAGGACGTGAACTTGCACTTGTACAGAGCCTTACAAAAGATCTCTCTGATGACAAACTACAAAACTTTGCAAATATCTATCGGGTTAGAAGGAGGGATCCTCAGATAATTCTTCTTACAACCTTACTTGGTTTTGTTGTGGTTGCTGGAGTTCAGAGATTTATGGTTGGACAGATCGGTATGGGTATTCTTTATCTTTTTACTGGCGGACTCTGCCTCATAGGTACTATTATTGACCTTATCAACTACCAGGACCTGGCTTTTGAATATAATCAGACCATTGCGCACGAAGTTTCAGGATTGATAAAAGACTTCTAAGAGCTAAAAGCTAACTTACAATCATTGCACCGACCAGGTCGTTGATATCACTGATATTATTCTGCTTACAATAATCTTTTATTCCTTTAAGAACTTTTATTGAGACCTTTGGGTCAATAAAATTGGCTGTACCTATTTGAATTGCTGAAGATCCTGCAAGTATAAATTCCAATGCATCAGTTGCATTCATAATACCTCCCAATCCTATCACGGGAATGTTTACAGCATTATAGACCTGCCATACCATTCTTAATGCAAGGGGTTTTATACAAGGACCAGATAAGCCTCCTGTTATTGTAGAAAGAATTGGTTTTCTTGTGTTTGCATCTATTGCCATACCAAGGAATGTATTTACAAGGGATACAGCATCTGCACCTTCATCTTCTACAATTTTTGCCATCATGGCAATATCTGTTACATTTGGTGATAGTTTTACAATGAGAGTTTTCTTATATACCTTTCTAACTTCTGCAGTTGCCTCTCGTGCAGTTTTTGGATTGATACCAAAAGCCATACCACCTTCTTTAACATTTGGGCAGGATATGTTTAATTCAATAGCATCCATCCCCTCCAACTCATTAAGCTTTTCGCTTACAGCAATATAATCTTCTATTGTACTCCCATTTACATTTGCAATTATTTGTGTGTCAATATCTTTAATCCTGGGAAAGATATTGTTAATAAAATCATCTATTCCTTTGTTTTGAAGTCCTACTGAATTAAGCATTCCTGATGCAGTTTCTGCCATCCTGGGATATGCATTTCCTTCCCGATTATGAAGTGTTAATCCTTTTACGAATATTCCACCTATTTCATTTAAGTCGATAAAATCAGTGAACTCTTCTCCGTAACCAAAAGTTCCGGAAGCGGTGGTAACCGGATTTTTAAATTCCAGTTCTTTGATTTTTACTTTAAGGTTTACCATGCCAGATCTTTTACGTTAAAAACAGGTCCTTCTGTACAAACACACTTATTGCCTTCATGCGTTTCTGTTACACAACACAGGCAAGCACCAATACCACAAGCCATCATGTTTTCCAGGCTTGCTTCACATTCTATGTTTTTTTTCATGGCTAAAGCAGAAATTGCTTTCATCATTGGGTCAGGACCACAAGTATAGATTTTCTTAAATTCTGCAATATCTTCTTTTAATACAGGATGATCTGTTACCATGCCTTTTATACCCATAGTACCATCTTCTGTAGTAACCAGTACTTCTCCAAACTGGCTCAAAATGTCATAAAATAATATGTCTTTTTCACTTTTACCACCAATCAGATATACTACTTTAGCTCCCTTATCTTTTAATTCTCTTCCAAGAGATAAAAATGGAGCAACACCAGAACCACCACCCACTAAAAGTACTTGTCCTTCGTTAACTAAACCAAATGAGTTTCCAAGCGGGTAAATGATGCTTGTTCTTTCTCCCTTATTCATCAGTCCCAAAGCCTTGGTTCCTTTACCTATTACTTTAATAAAAAAGGTGATGCTTTTTTCATATTTATTAAAATCAAAAATTGAAAAGGGCCTGCGAAGGAAAACATCTTTGCTATTGCTGATCTCGACTTCTGCAAAATTTCCAGGTTTCAGTTCCGGGATTTCTTTGTCGGACTGAAACTCAATAATGTAGTTCTCTTCATTGAGCCACTCTATATTCTTTACTGTGAAATCCTGGATTATTTTCATGTAAGTTTGTTAAAAAAAAGTCCCGTAATCGGGACCATAAAATTATTCAGTTTTTTCTTCTTCAGTATTCTCTTTTTTATCCTCAGCAGTATCTTCTGCTTTTTCATCCTCTTTAGATTCTTCTTCCTCTTCAGTAAAGTCAAGTAATTCCTTTTCCAGCAGCATGTTATACCATGATATTACTTTCTTCATGTCAGATTTATACACCCTGTCTTTATCGTAATCAGGTAGAATCTCTTCAAAATACGCAGCTATTTCATCAGCGTTTCCTTTGAAATCCTGAGTGGCTTTTCCTTCAGTATTTTCATAAATATTTTTTAAAACATCTTTTAAAGGAACATCATCTGTTTCAGTAAAAATGCTGATCTCTTCCAGAGAACTGATCCTTTCATGGGCAAAAACAGGAAATCTTTTTCCATCAATTAGTGATTCAACAATTGCACCGGATTTTGTTTGTGATAACATCTTAAACAATCCTGGTTTCCCCGAAATGGCAAGTATCTTAGTCAGGTCCATAAATTAATTTTTTGCAAAAATATGAATTTAATCAATAATGAAGCAGGAAAATGGATATTAAGCAAAGGTTTGCAGGTCATGTAATTTTCTGTAAATACCATTTTTCTTAATGAGTTCTTCATGATTGCCTCTTTCCACAATTTCACCTTTTTGTATTACGATTATTTCATCAGCAAATTTAATCGTTGAAAGCCTGTGTGCAATTACTATGGATGTTCTGTGACTCATTACTTTAGCCAGTGCGTCCTGTACAAGTCTTTCTGATTCAGTATCCAAAGCAGAGGTGGCTTCATCCAGAATCAATATCGGAGGATTTCTAAGAACAGCCCTGGCAATGGACAACCTTTGTTTTTGTCCCCCTGAGAGTTTAGTGCCTCTATCTCCAATATTTGTCTGATATCCTTCAGCCGTTTGCATGATAAAGTCGTGTGCATTGGCAATCTTAGCAGCTTCTATAACATCTTCTTCCTTTGCATCATCTTTTCCAAAAGCTATATTGTTGAAAATAGTATCATTGAATAAAATGCTTTCTTGTGTAACCATTCCCATCAGAGCTCTGATATCATTGATCTTATAGTCTTTCAGATTATTTCCATCAATAAGTATCTCACCCTTAACTACATCGTAAAATCGGGGTAAAAGATCAACCATAGTTGACTTGCCACCTCCTGATGGCCCGACCAGTGCAATTATCTTTCCCTTATTAATTTTCAATATAATATCTTTAAGCACCGGTTCATTCTCGTATTTGAAGTTTACATTTTTATATTCAACAGATTCATTGAATTCCTTTAAAGGAATGGCATTCTTTTTCTCTATAATTACCTCCTCTGCATTGAGTATTTCAAATACCCTGTCTGCAGCAGCAATACCTTTTTGAATACTGTAATACCCTGTAGCAAATGTTTTAGCAGGAGGGATGATCTGTGAAAAAATCAGGATATAAAGAATGAATATTTCCGCAGTAACAGTAGAGCCTTCACCAAGTACAAGACGGCCTCCGAACCATAGAACTGCTATAATACCCAGTGATGATAGAAATTCACTTAATGGTGATGAGAGGTCTCTTCTCCTGTATATTCCCTTTGAAACTCCTGCATAGGATTCATTCTGATCTTTAAACCTGTTATCCAGGAAGTTTATGGCATTAAATGCTTTTATAATCCTTAATCCTGAAATAGATTCCTCTATAGTGGATAACATCCCGGCATACTTTGCCTGTCCAATTTTCGATTTTTTTCTTAAAGTTTTACCAATAGTACCGATTAAATATCCTATCACTGGTAAAACAATGATTACAAAAAGAGTAAGTGTTGGACTGATACTTAACAGGAAGATAAAATAGATCACAATAGTGATGGGATCCCTGATGATCATCTCCATATAATTCATTATGGAATATTCAACTTCCTGCACATCATTGGTAATACGAGCTATTATATCACCCTTTTTCCTTGAGGAGAAAAAGGAAAGTGGAAGAATCAGCAGTTTCTTGTAGATCTCATTCCTCATATCCTTAACTGCACCAATACGAACATTAGCCAGATAGAACATGGCCAGGAATCTTGCCAGGTTCCTAAGGAAAAAAGAAGCAAGCAGAATCAAACAAATAGCCAACAAGGCTTCCATTTGTCCTTGCTCAATAATTATTTTACTGAGATAATAATTAAGGGATTCAATCAAGGCATCAGAACTAAAACCAAATTCTGGTGTTTCAGTTACCAGCTGTGTTTTGCCAAATAGTAGGCTTAAGAATGGAGCCAGCAAGGCAAATGTAAATAATGAGAAAAGGATTACACAGAGGTTGAAAAAGAGGTTCAACACTGCATAAAACCAATAAGGTTTTATATATGACAAAATCCTGAGGTAACTCTTCATTTTATTAAATAAGTTTTATTCCTGTATAATTTTGAGGAGTAATCTTTTTAAGTTCTTCTTTAAGCTCTTTAGAAACTTTGAGTTTATCAATAAAAGCATGGATGCTTATTTTATCGATTACTTTATTCACGCGTGTAAATTCCTTAAGTTGCTCATAAGGGTTTGGAAATTTTTCCCGTCTTAATATTGTTTGAATAGCTTCAGCAACAACAGCCCAGTTTTTTTCCAGGTCTTCATCGATCTTCTCCTCGTTAAGTACCAATTTATTAAGTCCTTTTACAATTGATTTTATTGCAATAAGTGTATGAGCAATAGGTACTCCAATATTCCTGATAACAGTGGAATCTGTGAGGTCTCTTTGTAAACGTGATACAGGAAGTTTGGCTGATAGATAATCATATAAAGCATTGGCTATACCCAGGTTTCCTTCAGCATTTTCAAAATCTATTGGATTTACTTTATGAGGCATAGTGGATGATCCCACCTCACCTTCTTTTATTGCCTGTTTGAAGTAATCCATAGAGATATATGTCCAGAGGTCCCTGGTAAAATCAATCAGAATAGTATTTATTCTTTTAAGGTTATCGAAAATAGCAGAAAGACTATCATAGTGTTCAATTTGTGTTGTAGTTGCTGACCTTTTCAATCCAAGGTCATTTATGAAGTTATTTGAAAATTCAAGCCAGTCGATTGAAGGATAGGCAACATGATGGGCGTTAAAATTTCCTGTAGCGCCACCGAATTTGGCTGAGAATGGTAATGTTTGAAGCATTCCAAGCTGGTTTTTGAACCTTTCAGCAAATACAAAAACTTCTTTGCCAAGTATGGTAGGAGATGCTGGTTGTCCGTGGGTACGGGCAAGCATAGGGATATTTTTCCAGTCTTTGGATTTTTGTGTGATCTTTTTAAGAAGTTCTTTGAACATAGGCAGAAGCACATCATTAAAACATAACTTCATAGAATATGGGATTGCTGTATTTGTAACATCCTGGGAAGTTAATCCGAAATGAATAAATTCCTTGTAATCTTTTAATCCCAGTTTATCAAATTTCTTTTTCAGATAATATTCAACAGCTTTTACATCGTGATTGGTAATCTTCTCAATCTCCTTAACTTCTGTAGCATCTTTAAATGTAAAATTCCTGCTTATAGCTCTTAATTCATCTATCCTGAATAAGTCAAAATCCTTCAATTCAGGAAGTGGTAATTCACAAAGAGCGATAAAATATTCTATTTCCACAAAAACCCTGTAATTGATAAAAGCTGCTTCTGAAAAATAATAGGAGAGGGTTTCGGTTTGTTTGTGGTACCTGCCATCAACTGGGGAAACGGCACTTACTGTTGTTAGTTCCATAATTCTTTCTTGTTAATCTGCTATGCAGAAAATTCATTAAATGCAATCATATGCCAAATTTAGAAAACTTGGTAGAACAATCCTCAAATCTAAATAATTTTTGCTAATAATTTATTATTGTGAACAGTGAACAGTGAATAGAAATTTTTTGTGCTTTTTTGCGATTACTGCTAAATTCTGTCATTCTTTCTCTTTTACAATCTAAAATACTTATTAGTTTGCTCTTCTGCACTTTGGATTCTGCAATTTTTTTTATTCCATTGGAATAAAAAAAACACCACCCTTTCGAGCGGTGTATGGTTTTACATAAATGCTTTAAATGTGTCTTTAATAAGGTCTCCGTATATATCCCCAAAAGTCAACATGCACCAGGCATATAATGTGAGGACTTCTTCTTTTTTGAGCCATTTGAATGACTTCCTGAGTTCCTTTGAGAACAAATACCTGTCGAAACTCACCTTGCGGAGAATTGTCTTAGTGTATTCTAACATAAGATTGGTTGAATTTGTTTTTAATTCCCATATTTTAAAGAACGATGGGCCCTTAGATTTGTTATGCCAATATACAAAATATTTTATATCATGTCAAGTTATGGTATATAGATAGTTTTTGCGTAGGCTGTAGAGAAGGATGTAAAGAAACCAAAAGCTCCATTGCTGATATTACTTGATATATTTGCAGGTGGTCCGTCAAAAAGTGGAGAGCCAAAAAATATCTCTTCCTGTGCTTCCCAGATGAACATTGCGTATTCTTCGGTAACACTTCCTGCCTGGAAAAGAATTGTGTCTCCGGGATGTAGCTGTTCACTTTTTTTGGATTGATCAAGAAAGCCTACACCGGCTCCATTTGTATTGCTGCCATTATAAAAAGAATCATCTGATACTTGTTTTGAATCCAATGTATCTGTTATTAATACACCATTTTTATAAATGTTAAATAAATACCAATCTTGTGTCGGTAAATCCTGATACCAACACTTAACTTCAAAATATCCATCTTTTCCCCATTCATCATGATATTCAAGTTCAATATAAAAATCATCAGAACGATTAATTGGCGGACAATAAGAGACTGCTTCATATGTGCCTTGAATGTCGGGGGCTGTCACTTCAGCTATAAGCTTATAGTATTTCGCCTCAATAGAATATGTGATATTTTTGGTGATATATGTCCCGTCTTTTTCAGGTGCTTCCTCATATTCTATCACTCTTCCTGTTGGGTTTTGTAATCCTGCATCCTTATATTCAATAATTTTTATTATAGAGTTATTAACAGCTTCTGGAGGTTGATTGAAGAAATAATCTGCTGTGTATGTAAGATTCAGCTCATGTTTCATTGTATCCGTTGTCAGATAACCATAAAGAACCAATCTTCTTTGATCTTCAGTGTTCAGAACAATTTCTATATCTTCTTCGCAGGATTGAAAAATGAGTCCTCCGAGGATAATTGCTATAAGATAATATATATTTGTCTTTTTCATTTTCTTTCCTCCTAAAACTTAAAGTTGAAAGTTATGGATGGCACAATACCTACCAGGTAAACATTGGTAACTTTTGTTTTGTATGCATCAGGATTGTTACCTTCTGTATCCTGCTGAAAATTCAGCGACCATGTATTATGTCTGTTGTAAACATTATATATGGAAAGGTTCCAGTCGTATTTGAATCCTTGTCCTTTATCTTTACTTCTCCAGGTTACGGAGAGATCCATTCTGTGGTAATCCTTGTACCGGAAATCGTTTCTGTCGGAATATATAGGCAGTACATTCCCTTCTATATAAGCCCTTCCTGTGGGAACTGTAACAGGCCTTCCTGTAAGATATATCCAGTTTGCTGAAACAGTAAGTCTTTTTGTAATATCATAATTCAGAACAACAGATACATCATGCGGTTTATCAAAGGGTGCAGGATACTTATTGCCATTATTGATATCTTCGATTTCTCTCCATGTTCTGGAGTAAGTATAACTCACCCACCCGCTGATCATTCCTTTCCATAATGGCATATCGACAAGCCTCAGCATTAATTCGGCACCATAAGACCATGATTTTCCAAATCTCAGTTCTCCTTCAATTTCTTTGTTGAGCAAAAGTTCTGCATGATCCTTAAAATCAATAGTGTTTTGCATTTTTTTATAATATACTTCCAGAGATGTTTCCAGTCCGTTCCCCAGGAAATTTCTAAAATACCCTAATGCAAACTGATTACATACCTGTGGTTTTACATTAGGACTTGCAGGAAACCAAACATCAAGAGGAGTTCCTGCCGCTGAATTCTGAGCCAGTTGAATGAACTGATTTGTTTTAGAATAGCTTGCTTTAATTGAAGAAATGTTATTCAGGATGTAGTTAAATCCAAGTCGTGGTTCCAGCCCATGATAAGTGTTATAAACCTCTCTTTTATCATAATCTACAGTATGGCTGAAATTATAGTCATTATCAAAATAATATACTTCAGTTGGTCCTATATTATTAAACAAAGTATAACGTAATCCGTATTTTAGAATGAACCTTGATCCTAACTTTTGCTCATTGCTCAGATAAACAGAAGATTCCAAAGCATGCTGTTCGGGTAGTTTGTATTCATTGAATAGTGAGTTCTCTCCACCCTCGGCAATACCTGGTTCAAACATGTGGTAGGTAGTATGAAATCCGAAACGTATAGTATTTTTTGTATCAATATAAGAGGTTAGGTCAGATCGGAACCCAATATCCCTCAGGTCAGAATTCCATGTAAAGGAGGTTTCCTCATCATCTTTTGAAGTACCCAGTGAATATAAGTATTTGCTATAGATAAGAGTGAAATTACTAAATACTCTTTTTGAGAACAGGTGATTCCATCTCAGGCTTGCTGTCTGGTTACCAAACTTCATCTGAGCAAACTGATTTTTAAATACATCTCTTCCCAGATATCCTGAAAGGTAAATGCGATTGTTCTCATCTATTTTATGATTTATTTTTCCATTAAAATCATAGAAGTAGAGCTTATTATCTTTAATCTGATCCTTTCCGAAAATGGGTAAGAACAGATCGAAATACGTTCTTCTTCCTGAAAGAATAAATGATGTTTTATCTTTAATTATTGGACTTTCAATAGTAAGCCTGCTGGCGATAAGTCCTATACCACCTGTTACTGAAAGTTTTTTAACATTACCGTCTTTCATTCTAACATCCAGCACAGATGATAATCTTCCGCCATATCTTGCAGGAATATCCCCTTTGTATAGTTGAACGTCTTTGATAGCATCGTTATTGAAAACGGAAAAGAATCCCAGAAGATGTCCGGCATTGTATACTGTTGCTTCATCAAGTAAGATCAGGTTCTGGTCAGGGCTGCCACCTCTCACACTGAAACCAATACTGCCTTCAGAAGTAAACTGAACTCCCGGGAGCAACTGAAGTGCTTTGATAACATCAACCTCACCAAAAAAGGAAGGGATCTTTTTAATTGTTTTTGCTTCCAGTTTGACTACACTCATTTCTGGTTTTTTGATCATCTCGCCTTTGCGTTCTGCCACAACCTGAACTTCATTGAGCATTTGCTGTCCGGGATCAAGTTCAATATTTAGTGTAACATCTTTTTTAAGATCAACGGTCTTTTCCTGCGAAGTATAACCTATATAAGAGAATACAAGGTTATAGGTTCCGGGAGCAAGGTTCATGGCATAAAAACCATAAGCATTTGTAACAGCCCCGGTGCCAAGTTCCTTAACATAAACAGTTGCGCCAATTAGGTCTTCACCATTTTTACTATCAGTAATATGCCCGTTAATAGAGTATTTCACCATTTCAGATTCATTATCTGCCCGGGTAAATAATGTAAACATGAGAATAAATATTAAGATCCATGATCGTCTTATAATCATAATGCACCAAATTTTGAGACTTTAACAAGATAAAAATAATTTGCTTGCCAAAACTGAGATAAATATTAATTAATGGCGATTAGTTTTCTTCCCTGTTAAGCGTTATGTGTCACGCATTACGAAGAAGTTGCTTTTTTGTCAGTATATTAGCCCTGGAACAATAATTGATAAACGAAAGCTTCATGAATAAATTGGCTACTGATAAAAAACTTTTACTGCAAAGCTTAATATTTCCTTTGATCTTTGTGTTGATCCTCTGGTTGGTGAAGTTTGCTGAGTTGGGAACAGGGGAGTCTTTTGCATTTCTTGGTGTATACCCAAGAGCCTTATATGGATTACCTGGAATTATATTTTCTCCTTTGATCCATGGTGATTTTGAACATCTTTATGCCAATTCTGCACCTATACTTGTTTTGATGACAACTTTATTTTATTTCTATCGAAAAATAGCCTTTAAAATCTTTTTTTTGATCTACCTTTTTTCCACAATATGGGTATGGATAGCAGGACGTGAATCATATCATATTGGAGCCAGTGGTTTGATCTACGGACTTGCTGCATTTTTATTTGTAAGTGGCATCCTGAGGAAAAACCCACAGTTATTAGCTATCACATTGTTGGTCACTTTTTTATATGGTGGTATTATCTGGGGAATAGTTCCGGATTTTTATCCTGAAAAAAATATTTCATGGGAATCACATTTGCTGGGTATGGTCGCAGGAGTTTCAATGGCTTTTTATTTCAGGAATACAGGGCCACAGAGGAAGAAATACTCATGGGAGCTGGAAGAAGAGGCTGGTGAGGGTGATATAGATGATGAAGATGCGTATTGGAATAGAAATGATGAGGTGATGAGGTGATTCAGAGTTAGGAATGTGTATTAAAACATTACTATAAACCAGTATCTACAAACTACCAACTACTAACTACTAACTACTAACTACTAACTACCAACTACTAACTACTAACTACTAACTACCAACTACGAACTACGAACTATTGTACTCACCACAAACTCCTCTCCAGTAATCTTTACTATATAATGTCCAGTGGGCTTATCAAAACTGATTACCTGATTAATATTACCATTAAGTCTAGTTTCCAGTATTTTTTGTCCATAAAGGTTGTAAATACGAATCTTGCCTTTAGCATTTTCCGGATTTGTAATATGGACTGTGTTTTCAGTTGACCAGATTTTAATATTGTTTTTTTTAGTTTTAACTTCATTGTTAAAAGATATCGGTTCACAGGATATGGAATCCTTTTGGAAATTTTCTATAATTTTATCAATTCTATCGTCCAGGATATCAAGAGCTGCCAGATTTCCTGTCCTCTGATAGTCAATTCCAAAAACCAGTGCAAGATCAATTTCCTTAATATCTCCAGGTTTAAAGTTTATTGGTCCCATTGAAACAGATCCTCTGCGATCACCCGGGTAATTATCTTCACTGGCTTCAGTCCAGAAAAAGCCATTCGTGTTATAACCACCAATAGGTGATTGTCCATTTGTACCATAATTTACTGAGTCACTGGCTCCAGGATATAGATATCTGCAATCAGGTCCAACATTAGAAGAAAGGTTGTAGCCATCACCACCATATTGAAAAACAGAATGATCTTTCCACTTACCCTGCATATTTCTATAATAATCCCAGGCTGTATATGGATCAGACATTGGGCCTGATATGGTTGTATAGATGGATGAATATGAAATACCCATGCATTCATTGTCAATAATACCATCACCAAAATATTGTCCGTTATAACTATGATCACATAATGGATTCCCCAGAATGTCTGATCCTGGGTTATCAATACCATCTGCTTCATTTAATGGCCCTTTTAAAATTGTAAGTGATTGTGCCGGTGGATGCTCTAAATATTCATTTCCTATATAACCCATTCCATCAATATTATTGCCATTATACCCTATTAAACTGTTTCTTTTTACATCGGTTTGCATATAGTCGTCCATAAAGAAACCAATATTCATATCTGCAAAAAACCCGATAAAAGTATTATCATAGGTTATATTAGATTTATTTATAATTATATAATGAAAAAAAATAGTGTTTTGTAATGATGAGTCACAAGGACAATCATACGCATAAGCTATTCCATGCACTTCAACTCCAAGTTTATTCCCATAGGAACCAGTATGACTCTGCTTATCATCATTTAAAATAAAGAAAATGGCCTGATCACCTTTTATAACAGGATAATCCCCTTCCATTGGATCGTAGATTCCATTGGAGTTAACATCTTCAAAGGGTGCAATTAAATCTATGGATCTTTTGTGCAAATCACTATGAGTTGGCCATGTCGCAATAGTAGTTGTAGGTGTATAATCATCTTTCCACCAATTGTTTTTATGGTACTCTATGTCTGATGTACTCATTTTCCATACTTTATTCCATTTCTTCTGGTATGAAGAGTCGTAGATATCTGAGATTGGTCCTGGAAAGAAATCCATGCCATAATTCTGGTATTTATCACCAGCAAAATGTAAAATATTATTAGAATCCAGACCCCCAATCCATAAACTTAAAGATAAAAAGGTTGACTTTATAGTATTTTTGGGAACATAAAAGTGAGAGTTCCCTGATCCATCAGGAATGTAAAAATGAACTCCACTGGAGTTTATTCTTGCATCTATATTATTGGCATTGATATATTGAGAATTTTGATTGCTGACATTAACCCACAGTTGTCCTGGTTCAGAAAATAAACCATTAGTTTCATCTATGAGTATATATTTGATCATTTTTTCTCCTGAAAATGATATAGGTGGGTTATAGAAGATAGTGCTATCATTATGTGTAACCTGTCCGTTAATGGCATGATAGATCTTTATCTTATGACCATGCATTCCATAATCATTTTCCAGAACATTCACTGCAATAGGAATTCCTGCCTGGGTATTGGCGTAATCATCCTCTATTACTGGAGGTTTTTGTTGGGCAAGGGTGCATTTTATAAGTGTTAGTAAAGCTGCTGTAGCAATAAATCTGATATTCATGGCATTATTGCTTACATTAATATTTGATTAAGTTCTGCAGGAAAGAAGCGAAAAGGTGTATAAAAGATACGATCAAATAATGATAAAATTTATACTGGATTTATGGATGGGATGAATTGAGATGCAGGATACAAGATATCGGATGCCAGATGCCGGATGCCAGATGCCGGATGCCAGATGCCGGATGCCAGATGATGGATGCCGGATGCCAGAGAATCAAGCTAGGAGTCATCATCTTGATAATTTGTAGAATTCGTGGACATTTTATCAATACAAATCTATCAGATACTTTATTCGAAAACCAAATATTTCAGTATCATTTCATTAGTAAGTTGAACTTTATCTAGTTTTTCCTGTGAGATCTTCTTCTTTCCTTTTTTTAATTTGAATATTGCTTTTACATCTTCATATTTGAGATATGGATGTTTTAGCAGTTCCTTGAATTCCGCAGTGTTGACTTTGATCTTTTTGATCAAGCTTGTATCAAGCGTGATTTGTTTCTCAATGTTTATATATACTAAACTGTCGATTCCATATACTTCCAGAAGTTGTTCTTTTTTGTAATATCCTCCAAGGAGTTTTCGGTATTTGAGGATGCGTGAGGCAAAGACAGGGCCAATGCCATGAATGGAAATAAGGGAAGCAGTGTCCGCGGAGTTGAGTTCTACCTCCTTCGTTGAAGCTACGGAAGATAATGTTGGTTTATTGCCTTTAATAGTTTCATTGAGACTTTTCGACTTTGCGACATTGTAATATTTATATTTCTGAGAGTATTTAGCTTTACGCAAACTGTCAGCATAGGCAATGGAATCTTTGATCTTTTTCTGCTCTTGCAGGAAGACCTGGATCTCATTATGAAATTCTATGGATGGGTCATTTGTGCTTGCAATTAGTGGCATCATGCGGTTGAAGATAATGAGGGTAGTGAGGATGGAAAGCAAGATGATTATGCCATTTAATTCCCGGCGGGAGAATGTGAAATAGTCTTTTATGAGTTGTTTGGGGTTCATTGATGTTTTATTAGGTTCAAGTCACAAGTCGCAAGACGCAAGGAGTAAGTCGCAAGAACACGCTGAGCAAACTTTTATACTAATATTATTATTTTACAGGTGTTCCTTTGTAATATTCTTTGTGCAACTTTATGCTTAGTCTTAAGAAAACCACATAGACACTGAGTTTCAGCTGCGAAATATCAGATTTCTTCCCTTGCGACTTGCCCCTTGCGACCTGCATCTTTTCTACTACTTAATACCAAAACCAGTAAAAAGTTCCCCTCTTTTCTAAACTTTATTTCAAAATTATCAGCTTATGGAAGAACACAAGGGCGATAGCAATGGATGTAAATTCACAAGTTGTTTGCATAAAATTTGAAGAGCTCTCCCAGATTATGCAGATTACACTCAAGTAAAGCAAAATATTTCTACGACTTTATCTTATATTTTGCAGAAGGCTGCAACCCACACCCCTTTCAATATTCCTTTGTCTGAACTCAATTACCATCCTGCTTAATAAACTTAATATGCTCTAGCAAATTATTGCTTTTAATTTGTAATATGTAAAGACCACATTCAAGATTCTGAATGTATATGGAGGAGTTTGAACCTATCCTTCCTGTAGTGACTTCCTGCCCTGTAATATTGAAAATTCTATATATATTTCTTTCTTCAGTGTTTTTTAAATGTATATAATTAAAAGCTGGATTTGGATAGATAACTATGCCTTCTTTATTATTTAGATATTGCTCTTCTATTCTAAAAGGGATAGTGCAGGTGCTGGTATCCATATTTGCGTAAAAGGAATGTATCTCAGTAATATTTTGTTTAAGAAGCTTAACATTGAACTGTGGTAAAATCCAAGAAATATTTTGATCTTTCTATCTTAATC
>CAZDWF010000002.1:0-77041 GCA_964508895.1 uncultured Bacteroidales bacterium | reverse complement strand
TGTAGAATAAATACCAATGAATATAACAATAGCAAAATATGCTATAAGAATGTATAAGTTTAAATTCGTGTTCATATTGTATGATAGATTATTTATGATTCTTTAAAGATTTTTTCTTTAGTATAAGTGTCTGGATTAAAATACAGACCAGCAAGAATAACTTGCAAGGCAGTTGAGCCAGATGTGAATCCCAAAATATAAGAAGCTTTTATTACTGTCAATTCTTTATAGAAATGCGAAAGTAAACATGTTATAACTAATGATATAATTATGAAAAAATTAAATGTTCGTATATTTTTATCTACTCCAAGTAACCAATCAACTAGGTAAGCTGAAATTGCTAATCCAATGGAAATGTATAATAATATTGTAGAAGAGAATCTGGGGATTTGATTGACGTCCAATATTTGAATAATTATAAAGACAAGTAATCCAAGAAGAATATAAAATCCCAGACGAATTCCAATCCTTATTCTTTTTAATTCACTTTCTGACAAGTTAGCTCCTAGTGACTTATTCGAATTTCCATTTATTGCCTCAAAAAGCATAATAAATGATACTGCTGTTGCAATAAGACAAAAGATGAGACTCATTTCTAACCAAGTCTGTGCAAAAAATTCGAATTCCTCCCCTTTAGAATCTTTACATCTATAGTAATGATAAATTGAAATTCCAACAAAGCCCAATACTAAAGATACAGCTTTAATAATCTTCCCTTTTGTGATTTTCTTCATATCTAATAATATTTATGATATTCCAAGGATCCAATCCTTTTTACAATTACAATCTTGTTTATTTAGATTGCCTATATCTTGTGTTACATTATATTTTCTAATAGCATCTCTAACTCTCACTGAGCATAAATCACAATTCTTGGGGCCAACCATAGGAGTGGGATAATTGAACAATCCAATTCTCAATTCCCCTTTTCCATGTGTCTTTCTCAATATCTCCAAAATACTCCAAAACCATGGTGGAGTATACTCATTTCTTTGGTAGAGATCAAATGCAATAGTACCTTTTTGAACAGACATTGGCTCTAAGGATATTATACTAGTCCCTGCATCGAATGAATCAGAAATACTCTTAATGGCATCCTCTATTGCTTGATTTTCACTCAAATAAATAGGTTTTACTAGAATATATGTTAGTGCTTTTAATCCATGCCCATTGATTAAACCTACAGCATGAACATACTCATTAAAAGAAAAGTTTTTATTTATATTATTAAGTCTAATATCATCATTTGAAGAATCCAAGCCTAAACCAATTTCTATTTCTATATTTGGCAATAATTCTTTCATTGATCGCATTTTCTCCTCAGTAATAAATTGAGGAAGGCTTTCCACAGACAAATGTCTTATTTGTGAAGTATTAGCAATTGAATATAGGATCTTGTGCCTAATATCACTTGGCACTTCTTCATCATCGAAAAAAGAACCCGGTGTATATAAACTTAGTGAATGTATATTTCTTGAATCAAGCTTATTAATATCTGATACAAAATTTGAATGAATATTATGTGTATTCTCTGAAATAATATCCGAAAAAGGGATAGTACAATGTGTACAACCACCATTTTTTGATTTAGCCCAGGAACAACCTTTAGTTCTAATCGCTATGATTAAACGTCTTGAATATTCAAATGAAAAGCCATCATTTACAACTTCTGAAGTAATAAGATTCATTCTAATTATTTTTTCATGGATTTATGCCTAACAGTAAAAAAGCATAGAAAAAAAAATTATTGAGCAACTTATTGATTAAAATTAACATATATAGATGCTAATTAATCAATTAATCTCACATTTTCTCCTTTTACGTCAATGTAGATTGTTGTTACCCATAGATAATAATACTTACCCTACTTAACTGAGACCAGATCACTTTCCCATGCTTTAAAAACCTCATCATCAGGCTTATTATTACAAGTATAACACATCGGTAAAATATACTCTTTTGGTCCTTCGCCTACTTTGATTACATGTCCTCCTACTTCAGCCTTTCCTGAACATGATTTTACTTCACAATTGACAGCTTTTATTCCCTTTTTCTTTTCCCAGAATTCTACCCAACTTGTATATCCTGCTGGTGGTTCCTTGTCTGAGGTATTTTTCTTATTCTTTACTTCAATGTATGCCATAATTCACTTTTTTTAATTTATATTTAACGTTTTATTGTTAACAGGAACATTCTTCTATTCACGATACAAAAGATTGCTGCCATCTTTTTAAGGCTTATACATACAGCCGTTATTCGTTGGCTAAAGTGAGCACATGCAATATAGCCACTATCTCATTTCATTTCAATGCTAGTCATGCAAGAGAGAATTGCTTAATAAAATAACATAACCAAATTGTATCATTGATCTTCCCGATTATTCATCCCTAATTTTCTGTACTTTAACAGCTATATCATTTCTCCTTCCATAATTAAATGTCTCAATTCTACTCCAGCGATATTTGTCATTTTCTTTTATCCATCTTAACCATTCCATTAATGGTTTATCCCCTTTACTTGTATTGCATGTCCTACAAGCAGGAACTGTTGTCTTTCCTCCTTTTACTTTAGCTATTACATGATCATCTTGGATATTTCTTATTGATCCACAATATGTGCAATTGTTATTCATATTATTATGTTTATGTTATATATATTGCTTATTACGCTAAAATTGTGAAAAGGCCTACAATATAATATCCAGGACTTTTTGTAAAAAGGTAGTTTTATGGAAGTTATTTAATACAATAATACACAGGATGCAGATATAGCAGATTGCATTAATAATTTTACATCGTGGTTATAAGGTATTTAGAAAAATGACCACAATCTTTTGAACTTTTTGTCGGTGATATATACATACTTGACATAATCACTACAAACTGTGGAAAGATATTATGAGGTTTGCCTGGTGAGTAAAAACCTACCATAAAACGTAGGCAGAATCCCATAATCAATTCACCTTTTATTGCTTAGAGCATATGTAGAACTTTTCATGCAAAAAAACCATGAAAAATCTACTTTTTATTTTAGTCGCCTTTATTACATTTGTAATCAGTAATGAAACTATTGCACAGTTTACCATTCCTTCATACAACGTTGAGATAGTTGCAGAACCTACAACCTTTGAAGAATCGGGCAATCAGGTTAGTGTCTTTTCTCAAATTAATCATCGAAAACCTCTTTTAATTCAAACCCAAAACAGTGATGAAGAAAGAAAGATTCATGTTAAAGTTTCTTCATCAGATCCAGAACAGTCTGCTTATGCAACAGTACTAATTTATTCATTAGATGAAGAATATGTATTAGGTCCATTTTATGTTACTGATGAATCAATACTTGAACAATCCATTGATAACAGAGATTGGGGAGTTGAAGTGGTTAGTGCATCTGAAAATTGTAAAATTAGCACATGGATTGAGTAAAAACATTTTTGCTAACTTTATGACATTTAAATTAAACATATATGCACTGTTCTCATGTTTAAAAATTGTCATAGATTATTAGCAGCTTTTTTAGTTTCTTTATCATATTTCCCTTTAGACAGTATTGCTACAACTAATAATCATTATAATAAGGCAGATAGTCTGGTTAAGATTGCTAACTCATTAATAAATGTCAACCTTGACTCTGTTATTTATTATATTGACATAGTAGTCTCTACAGAATCACAACTTGAAGACCAAAATCTTTTAGCTGATGCTTTATTAGTTAAAATGAAAGCCCTTATGTTAAAAGGCAGCTTTACTGAAGCTTATGAAACTGGCATAGAAATAGAAAAATTGGAATTCATAGATCATAACCCGATAAGAGATGTTGAGATAATGGTATATGGAGGCAATATGTTTCGGTTACTTGGTATGCATGAAGAAGCATTAGAATATTTTCAAAATGCCCTTCAAAAGGTGGACAGAGCTCTACAAAATGAATTAATTGCCGATTTATATTATTATTTAGCTCTTTCTTATTATGAATTAGGTGATATAAATAGATCACAAAGCTATACTAGAAGGTGTATTAAGATAGCACGAGATATTGATTTTAATGGTGGTATGATTAATGGTTATATACTATATGCAAGTACAGTTAGTGAATTAGATTCTATAGATCATTATTATAAGTTGGCGGATATTTTAATTGCAAATAATCAAGGATTGAATCTTGAAAAAGTTGTTTTAAAAAACAATCAAGCCTTACTTAATAAGGCAATTGGAAAATTGGCAATGAGTAAAGAACAATATTTGGAAGCTATATCAATTTCGAATCAATATGGATACATAGAAGAATTAGGAAATCTCTATAATAATTATGCCTATCAATTAATTGATGAAGAAAAGTATGATAGTGCAAAAATATCTTTAGATCTTGCCTTACAGGCCGCTCTTAAGGTAGAGAATCTGGATCTCGAAGCTTCTATATTAGACTCCTATAGCGACTATTACAAGGTCATTGATGATTTTGAGAATGCATTAATTTATAAAACCAATTCAATAAAGAAGAGGCGAGAATATAGAGAACTGCAACGAATTCAGGAATCATTATTACTATCTGTTGTTTTTGAAACCGAAGAAAAGGAAAAGGAGATTCTGTTGAAGGAGAATAAACTATCCCGCATGCAGGTCTTATTCCTGGGTGCCCTGATACTTTTTATTGTATTTCTTTTCTTCTCAATCTTTTTCCAGCAAAAATCCAAATTAAGGAAAACTAGAATGGAAGGATTACAAAAGAGTAAATCTCTGGAAGTTGCCAACGCAATAATATCAGGACAAGATTCAGAACGCAAACGACTGGCAATGGACCTTCATGATGGGGTAGGTTCTCAATTGGGTTCGTTAAAGTTCCAACTTGAAGGTTATTTTGAGAACGACAAGAATCTCCCTAAACTAATAGCTAATGTAGACGACATAAGCAACAATATCCGTGAGATTTCACACAGGATGTTACCTGTCCGGCTTGAAGAATACGGATTAAGACAATCTGTTGAGGATCTTATTCAATCAATTAAGAATTCATCAAAGATTAGAATTGAATTGATTTGTAACCTAAACAGACGTTTAGATGAGAAGCTAGAAATAAATATCTATTATTTACTTTACGAACTTATCAATAATGTGGCCAAGCATGCTAAAGCAATGAATATTGTAATTCAACTTCTTTATCATAAAGATAGTTTATCCATTTCCGTTGAAGACGATGGAATTGGAATGGATACCAGTAAGTCTACAGAAGGACTTGGAATGAAAAATATACGAAATCGAATAAAATATCTTGATGGTACGTTTAATTTGGAATCAAAACTAAACAATGGAACATTATTCATGATTGAAATACCAAACCCTAGCAATGATTAATATATTCGTAGTTGATGACCACCCCTTATTTATTGAAGGGATAAAGAAATTATTTGATGGCAAAAATGATAATATCCAATTGATGGGAACAGCGTCTTCTTGTGAAGAATTATTATTAAAACTTCATCCAGATATTGTTGATGTAATCCTTCTTGATTTGATAATGCCTGAAATGAATGGTGTAGAATGCTATAGGGTAATACAAAACAGGCAGTTGAATATAAAGGTAATTGCATTAACAGGCGAATTGGACTCACATAAATTATTAGAGGCATGGATGGCAGGGGTAGATGCAATAATGCCAAAGTATTGCGATGGAAAAGAATTAGT
Source organism: uncultured Bacteroidales bacterium (assembly GCA_964508895.1). GTDB lineage: Bacteria > Bacteroidota > Bacteroidia > Bacteroidales > B18-G4 > M55B132. The sequence continues at coordinate 71,360 of CAZDWF010000002.1, read as the reverse complement.
TTCAGCTATAAACCAAGTTGTTAAAGGGCAGCGTTTTCTTGGGAGTGGTTTGCCTGATATATTTAAAGTGGCTAAAATTGTTCAAGAAGAAGGAACGCCAAACTTAACAAAACGAGAACTGGAAATTCTTAAAATGTTAGCCACTGGTCTAAAAAGGAAGGAAGTGGCTGAGAAATTATACATTTCTCAGGATTCTGTTAACTTTCATTGTAAAAATATTTTTAAGAAGTTTAACCGAAACAAACTTAGTGAAGTGCTTTGTGATGCCAGAGAATATCGTCTTATCCCTTAATCTCTCATTAACATTTTGTAGTTCTAATTAGTAGTGTGAATACTACCTATTTCATCCCTTGAACCACATATCTAATGGAGTTAATTTTGTGGTTTTAATCTAGTAGCATTCAGTTAATTTGGTATCATTTATTCGACTTTTCTATGATTAATGTTTATATAGTTGATGATCATCCTCTCTTTGTTGATGGGATTAGATCAATTTTTGAGGATAAAAAGGATGAAATCTCTATTATTGGATACTCCTATACCACAACTAATGCAATTAGAGATATCCCAGAATTATCAATAGATGTGATAATAATAGATGTCATTATGCCGGAAATGAGCGGATTAGATTTATTTCTAATAGTAAAACAAGAACATCCGCAACTGAAAACACTTATTCTCACTGGTTATACTGATGAAGGAACAATAGAGAATTTTTGGAGGTTAGGAGCCGATGCTATTTTAGCAAAGCATTGTGGTAAGATTGAACTCTCAAATGCCATACATGAAATATATAATGGTAAACGTATTCTAGGTCAGGATGTAATTATGCAAATGAAAGGAATTAAAAAGCCAGAATTTCCTGGAATACCCATTCTATCTTATCGAGAACTTCAGATATTAAATTTCCTGGCTAAAAACTACAACAGAAAATCTGTTGCCAGCATTCTTGGAATTTCAAAATCAACAGTGGATTTTCACTGTAGAAGTATATTCAAAAAATTTAATAAAGGAAATATACATAGCATTATAGAGGAAGCGAGAAATGCCAGTCTTATTTCAGGTATTATTTGATTGTATATCAAGTGATTCCAATAGAATATTATCAAAATCATCTTTACTAATTAACTTAATGTTGTTTCTCAAGTTGCTAAAATAATAATTTCCATATCCTCCTATTTATGGTAAAGAGAAACTTCCATTACCCTACCTTTTTTACTATTCTTTAATAGAATAATTTGCACAAAATTGAACGAATTTGATTTATACAATCATTGTTCTACGAAGTTGATTGATTGCAATGGAGATGTTTTATGGCGTATATAAAAATTAGAAATAATAGCAACACATCAGAGAAGGGACCATCTTCAGGATATATTAGCTGGTTGGATTTCTGGGAAAATATGAAGGACAAACAAGCAACCAAATGTGAAGTTAATTCATGTTCAGGAAAATCTGAATTAGGTGGACATGTTATCAAAGAAGGTACAGGAGGAAAAGAATATATTTTGCCTATGTGCTATAAATGCAACAACAAGCCTGATGGTGAGGCATTTGAAGTCTGGGATGAGAATTTAGTTCCTGTAAATTATAGTTGAACATACTATCCCAATCAACTTCATTTAAATACTAGATTATCTATGAAAACTAAGGATTAAACGAAATTAGAATCATTGCCTAGATTATTTTATGTCAAAAAACAAATAGTTAATTTATTAATTCAAATCAGAAAATTATGAAAAAGAGAACAAGTCTTGTATTTATTGTTTCCCTGGTGTTAGTTTCAGCTTTATTAATTGTGTATTCATGTAAAAAAGATGATCAGAACCCAGATTCAAAAAAAAGCATTGTCACCGCTAATCTTAAAATGACGGATTCAGAAATGCTCACACACATCGAAGACTTTATTGATGACTGTGAGTACATTTTGGATAATCCCAATGAAACATATACTGAAACTATGAGTGTAGAAGATGTTGTATTTAATATTGAAGCTGCAATGAACCTACAATATGTATATTATGTTAAATCATCTGATAATAATTATGAGACAAACTATTTAGACATAACAACTGAATCAAACGGCGAAGTTAAGGAAGATAACATGGCAACCTTATACGATGAAGTTTATGATTTACTAAAAGATCATTATACAAACACGTCATTTACTCAAAAGAAATTAGTACTGGTTGATATTGATACTCAAACAACTACTGGTGGTACTCAGTTAGTAATTAATTCAGCAGTTGGAAATACGGTTATTCCCAATACATATGACGAAGATTGGTGGTATGGTTATGGTGTAGGATATTGTGATAACCATAATGGATTGTCTGATGCTGCTGAGCAGCTAACAATAGCTGTTAATGATTATTTTTATGAGACTCCTACTAATCAAAACTGTAAATATTTCTTTACCCATACATTTAAATTTGAGATTGAAGAAGCAAATCAATCAAAGTATTTAAATACTCAAGATCCTAATCCAGGGGATAACGAAATGGACTATATAATTTTCTTTGGCACTTCTGTAATTACACCAGTAACTCATGATGATTGGGAAGATTATGTATGTTGTGTGGAGCATATTTATGAGATGCCATTTTATGAAGAAAACTATATTGAGATTGGTGAGGAAGAAGAAGTTCCAAGTAACAATATTTATATCAAATTTGTTGAGTTTGAAGGCGTTGAAGAGTCTCCTGGCTCTACAACTATTATTGAACATCATCTCACCTATAGGTTGGGAACCAGATGGTTAATGTGCGGAACAAATTATCCAAAACCTATAGGATAAATCTTAATGAAAGAAACAATTAAATCTGTTTTCACGTCTATATTTTTTACATCAATAGTGTTTGGTTGTTTTTCGCAATCTGATTTTGAAATAACCTTTAATAGTGAAGCACATGATGAATATTGTAGTCGAATTGTAAGTTCATCAACTGGAAATAGTTTCTTTATACTTTGGAAGGGTAATGTGCTAGAAAATTATATCTATGAAACAGACCTTTACAAAGTAAATAGCTCTGGAGATACTTTAATGTTCGAGATAATCAAACAAGATACTATTCTTCAATTTGAACAGATTTTGCTTGATTGTTATGATGATATTATTATCGCGGGAAATGGTTGGTGTAAAGATGAATCTGGCGGTCTATACAATAAATTCCAATGGTTTGCTAAAATATCACAGGATTTAAATCTGGTTTGGGAGAAAACATATCATATTCAGAATATAGAAGTAAACATTCACTATTCCGGTTTTTTTGAACTCTCTAATTCTGAATATATCTACTTGAGCTCCTTTCAATCCGACACGAATTTTTATAGTCATTTTATGTATCTATTTAAATTCAGCTTTAATGGAGATAGTATTTATTATAAATTATATGATGACAACCTGAGTGCAAGGTATAACATTTCTATAACTTATAATCAAGATTCCAGTGATTTATACTTTCATACTTATAGGGCAGACAATCCATATAAATGCCCAATAAAAGTATTGAAAGTCAATTCTGCATTTGACACCATTAATACAATGTATTATCCTGTTACTTCTTTTTCATGCCCATTTACAACAAAATTAAATAAAAATGGCTATCTATATTCATCAGGAAAGTATTCCGATTATACGGATCTACTTGATCCAAATCGATATATGAGAATAATAAAATTCGATTCGGAGCTTAGTGTAGAAGCTTTCATTGATTTAACATATCCTGATCCTGATAAAAAGACTATTCCGGCCTGGAACTCTTCAATAGATTTTCATTATAGTGACCATATTTTCGTTGGATGTATGTATAATAATCCTGGATCTATTTTTAGTAGTGAACCTAGTTATATTTATTTAGCCTGCTTAGACGAAAACTTGAATTTGAAGCATGAGCAATATATTGGTGGTGATATTTCCTATCACCTTCATTCTGTGTCCGCAACAAGTGATGGTGGCGTAATAATATCTGGTTCAAAATATGACTATCAAACACAAGAAAATGAGAGAGATGGTTATATTATGAAGTTTGATTCAGTTGTATTTGTAGGACTAAGTCCATCTTCGGTTTTTGATAATAATGATCAAATCAGCGTTTATCCTAATCCCTGTAATGACTTCTTTACACTTAGAAATGAAGAAGAAAGTGGTGCTTTTCAATTGTATAATTCTGTTGGGAAAGAGGTTCTTTATAAGAAAATTGATGCTTCCAACCAGCAAATAAATATTAGTATGTTGAATTGTGGAATATATATATGGATTTTCAGGACTGAAAATTCAACTTTATTTCATGGAAAGATTATTAAACTTAACAAATAAACTCGAATATAAAATGAAGAATAAAATTGGTCTATTAAAAGTAATAACAGGAGCCTGTCTTTTTGTAATTATATTTCATTCATCAAATACAATGTCCCAATGTGTTCAATGTTTTCATCCAATCACAACAGGCTTGTATTCAAGTGCTATTGGTTATAATAATTCTGCTGGTGGGGATAATTCTTTTGTAGGAGGGAAATACAGCATAGCAAATGGAAATCAATCATTTGCAATAGGTGATAATATAACAATAAATGCAACTGGTATTAATTCTTTTGCTTTTGGACTTAATACTACTATTGATGGTGCTCAATCACTTGCTTTTGGAGAGAATAATTCTACTGGTGTAAATGGTAGTAATTCATTTGTAGGTGGCTATCAATCCCAAGCAAATGGAGCGCAATCATTCTGTTATGGAACATATTCTCAGGCAATTGGTGTTAAATCAATTGTTTTAGGTACCTATAATACTGCCCAGCAGACTAATACTTTTTCCATAGGAACAAATCTTGACAACGTAGTAAATGGTTCCATTATTATGGGGTATGGTGCTTCAAATGTCATGAATAGACTCACAAATGAAGGTGCTGAGCCAAATTCTTTTATGATAGGTACATTGAGCACAAAGCCCACATTTTATATTGGGCAATCCCCTGGATCCGATAAAACAGGTAAAGTTGGAATTGGTAATGTCTTAGCTCCTATAGCCAAACTTCATATCCGAGCTGACCAAGGAGAAGAGGCATCTATATTCCTCGAACCTGAAATATGGTGGGATGGAGCACCTGCAACAATTTATTTAGGAACCCAAGAACATGGAGTAACTGCCCATTCAGATTTAGGGTTGATTTTTCAATCAGCAAATAATTATTTGTTTAGTGAAGGGAATATTGGTATGGGGGTAGATGATCCCTCAACTAAATTAGAGATAGTTAGTAATGTGGCAGATAGTTATGCTGCAAAAATATCTAATAATGTAAATTTTGGAAAAGGTTTATTAATAAAAGCTGGTGCACAAGAAATAACTGATAATCCAATACTGGATATTCATATAGGAAGTGGATTATCTATATTTTCTATTACGGATAGCAAGGTTTCTACATCTAGGGAATTTATATCAACTGAAGATATTATTACTTCTGAAAGGGTAATAGTAGGGAATGTGTCAGATCTAGTCTCAGGCTATAAACTGTATGTTGAGCAGGGTATTTTAACAGAAAAAGTTAAAGTTGCCGTACCCGGAACAACGAACTGGTCGGATCATGTGTTCAATAAGGATTATCAACTTAAATCTATTTCAGAATTAGAGAAGTTTATTCAGAACCATGGGCATTTGCCAGGTATTCCTTCCGCTGATGAAGTAGTAGAAGAAGGAGTTGATCTACTGCAAATGAATGCCAAGTTATTGGAAAAGATTGAAGAGCTTACACTATATATAATAGAACAGCAGAAGCAGATCGATGCATTGAAAAACAATAATAAATAATTCAAGAAGCATGAAATTTCGATTAATTATTCAGCTATTAATGTGTGTATTTTTGCTAGTCTCTGTTGAATTTGTTGCCCAGAATCCAGCTGTAAAATTTTCCTATGATGAAAATGGAAACCGAATACTACGAGAAATCATTTATGTAACATTGATAGCAGATTCGTTGGAGATATCTGATACAACTAATCAAGATAACATATCAGCCATTGATGCAAGCCAACATCAGGTTTTTTTAACCAATGAAGTAGTAATTGGCCACTGTAACATAATGGTATATCCAAACCCTTTCATTGAAGGTGTCACTGTGCAGTGCTCTGGGGTTGAACCTGAAGACAATGCATTACTTGATGTTTATAATCTACAAGGTGTAAAACTTCTGACGGTGGATCCTTTAAAAAGTATGAACAAATTGCAATTAAACCATTTGTCACCTTCAACATATCTTATGGTTATTAAAATAGGCAATAATAGCTCCTACTGGAAACTAGTGAAAAGATAATTAGATTAAACCCGTTAAAACCAAATTAATGAGAACAAGATTTTTCTATATTTTATTCTTAGCATTCCTTCAATTATTGATTTTAGCACAAGAACCACAACCATCTTATATACTAGATGAAGTTATTTCCTCTGATGAAACAAGAAAATATTTAGCTAGAGATTATATACTGATGTCCAATGGGTTTCAGTCTGAACCTAACACTTCTAATTATGTTTTAGCGGAGATTGATCCGTATCTGGTTTTTCCTCCAGAAGTTGGGACAACAGGAGGACCACCGAATAACAATAATGGTGGAGTTGTGGGAAGTATTGATGGAGAATTTAGTGTTTCAGCATATGGAACAGCCAGTTATAGCATACCTCTTCAATTTCCTGGAGGTACAAATGGTATGGCTCCAGGTTTATCGCTAAATTACTCCAGTCAGGGTGGAGATGGAATTATGGGAAAAGGATGGAGTTTAGGAGGGCTTTCTGTTATATCACGCTATCCAAACACAGTCTATTACAATGAAAATGCGCAATCGGTAGTTTTTTCAAATGAAGATGAGTTGGTTCTAGATGGTATGCATCTGATAAAAATAAACGATAGTGAGTATCGAACAGAAAATGAATCTTTTAGAAAGATTGTTCCAGTTGACGAAGGCTTTGTAGTATATCACAGTAATGGCAGTATATACAAATACGGTTCAACGCAGAATTCAAGACAAATATTGCAATCAAATCCTCAACCAATAGCTTGGTTTTTAGATGAGATTATTGATGTCTCAAATAATTATATGTCCATAGAATATAATAATGAAACTAACTACGGCTTTGTTTGCCCAAAAACTGTGTTTTATGCAGGAAATCTTAGCACAGGGGCAACACCTTATTACAGGATTGATTTTAGTTATGAGGACAATTTTAATACTCCAGAAATATATTTTTATAACCCACCGCTAGGTGAGGCTTTTTCAAAGGTAACTAAACGCTTAACCTCTATTAATTGTAAATATATCCCTACACAAGAGACAATTAGCAGATATGAATTAGCTTATGATGGATTAGATATGTTTAATAATAAATACTTGTCATCTGTTAAACAATTTGGTTTTGATGGTAGCTTTTTCAATCCAACATTTTTTACATGGCATCTTCCTGTATATAATCCAACAAGTTATTCAAACGAATTGTTTAATGAAAATATTGATGAAACTTCACATTTATTCGAATCAGATTTTAATCAGGATGGTAAAGATGAACTGATACATTTAAAAATCAATGGTAATTATAAAGATGAGTTTTATATCCATATGAATTGTGGCAATGGTTTTTTTAGCCAAGAAAGCGATTTTTATCACGAATTTTATTATCCATTAATGTCATTCCAAACCGGTGATTTTAATGGGGATGCCATAAAGGATATTTTCTATGTATATCAAATAGGAGGCCAGGCTGTTGGGAATATAATGTATATAGAATATGATAAAAACACAAATTCATTTACCTCTACAATAACGCCTAATGTATTTGTTATACCTTTAAGCCTATATGTGGATCCCGAATTTATTCTTGGAGATTTTTCAGGTGATGGGATTATGGATTGTGGTTTGTTGTATCGTGAAGGTGGTTCATTTATGAAATTGCACTTTTATTTAAGTACGATTAATGAACCATTATCTACTATTGTTACTGATGGTATGGGAAATCCATGGTATTATCCCGAAAAGTTTTTCACTGCTGATTTTGACGGTGAAGGTAAGGATGAAATACTAGTAATCTCCACTGGTGAATCTAAAGTATTTGAACTCACATCAGATAATCAACAAATATCCAGGTATGATGGCCTTTCAGCTTTTGCAAATACTAATGTTGAAATATTGACGGGAGATTTCAATGGAGATGCGAAAGCGGATGTTTTACTCATGAATTATGATCAGCAGGATAATGTCAGGATATATCATTCATATGGCAATGGTTTCATGATTTCTCAAAATCAAACAATAAGTAATATTCTTTCTGGAGATTACAGGGCTTTTGTAGTTGATCTTAATGGAGACCGGAAGAAAGATCTATCATTACTAAAAATATTAAATGGGGGTTCAAACCCTGATCAATATATACGAATTGATTATCTAGCGAAACCAGATGGTAAATCATTTATGCCAGGTGAAACCCTGGTGCTTCAAGAGCCTCATATCGGATCTGCTAACTTAAATAATTTAAGGTACATATGGTGCGAAGTCCATAATTCTGGGTTACCAGATTTTGTAACGATGGATATTCATAGTACTAAATCATGCTCTTATCGAACATTTTGTTTGTTATATACTCCCAACATCCCTATTATAACCAACATAATAAACGGCCTGGGTGAAACTATTGAAATTTATTATTGTCAAAACGATAATACTAGTTCGTATTCCAAAGGGTACGAAGTGGAATACCCATTATGTCATATAAATAGTGGATTAAATGTAGTTACCGGTTATGACAGAGAAACAGGAAATGGCGGTGATACCTATTATACATCTTGCGAATATGTTGGTGCTAAATATCATAGGTTCGGAAAAGGATTTCTTGGATTCGATGAAGTTACATTTAATGATCATTCAGATGGCACAACTACAACAACCTATTATAGCTGTGAAAATCCATATTACCATGTACAAACAGATGCCATAAAGCAATGGTTATCAGCATCCTCAGCGCTTATTAATAGCCGGGCCTTATCCAATTTTTATCATGATTTTGGAGACAATCGATATTTTCATTATACCGATGAAACCATCACAGAAACGTACAACCTTAATAACCAGCTAACGGATTACTATTTCCAAGATATACAGTATTTTTTTGATGCAAATGGTATTCCAGAGCGGATTACTTCAATTTCGAAGAAAGAACTAGGTACAGAATGGGTTAATAAATATCAGGAGATTGATTTATTAAACCTAACTTCAGGTGACACATGGATATTAAGTTTAGAGGAAAAGATAAAAACAATCCATACATCATATGATGAATCACCTATCGAAAGGTTAACGGAAAAAGAATACTATCCTGAAACCGGACAATTAAAGAAAACCACAATAGAGCCACTAGAAACGAAAAAATTTCACACTAATTACATCTATGATGATTATGGTAACATTGAAGAAATTAGGACTACTGCAGCAGGTTTAGCTGATAGGGTGAACAATTATATATATTCTCCAGATGGTAGATTTTTAGAATCGGAAAGCAATGCATTAGAACATACAATTGAATATCAATATTATCCAAATACTGGGAATATAAAAATTTCAACAGATGTCAATAATCTTGATTCTGAGTTTTACTATGATGGTTTTGGTAGGGTTGTAAAAAACATTGGTCCCGATAGAGTGGAAACGCATAATGTGCTTCGTTGGTCTGATAGCCACCCTGATGCCTGTACAAATACTTCATACTACTCCTGGACAAATACTTCAGGACAATCCGAAGAAGTTATATTTTTTGATAAATATGGGAATAAATTAAGAGGAGTTACCATTGGTTTTGATGGCAGTAAGATATATAAAGATCAGGAATACTATTACGATAATAATAAAATTGGCCTAATTAAGAGAATCTCAAATCCATATTATAGTGATGAAAACCCATATTATCAAACATTTACTTATGATGATCTGAGAAGGAAAGAAATAATTACATCCACTGATGATGTAATTACAACCTTTAGCTATGGAATCAAACAAGTTACTACAACAGTGGTCGATGGCAATGAAACTCGGATTAAGTGCAATGTGCTGGATGCTGCCGGTAGACTTAAAGAAAGTAAGGATGTCACAAATAATGAAAGTGTTAAAAATAAATATTACAGTAACGGTTTGCTGAAGGAAACCTGGGTAAATGATCATGAGGATACCAAGATCCAATATTCATACGATAAATTTGGGAATTTAGATGAACTTATAGATCCTAATAGGGGTACTATTGTAAATGAGTACAATGCATTTGGAGAAATGATCTCAGAAACCAAATCAAGTGGTTTTATAACATACTTTGAATATGATCAATTGGGACGTATAATAAATCGTATTGAAGAGGACGGTATGACAAACTGGACCTACGATACACAGGAAAATGGTATTGGTATACTTCATTATGTTGATTGTGAATTTTATGATGCGAATGATGAAATTACCACATCAAAAGAAGAATATTATTATGATGAGCTCAGTAGGATAATAAAAGTAGAAAAAAGCATTAATGATGAAGTATTGACACAAAATAATAGCTACGATGTGTATAGCCGAGTAAAATCCGTCACATATCCTTCAGGATATGAATTAAAGAACCACTATAGCAATTATGGATATTTATGGAAAGTAACAGGTGATAATCCCGAAGTGGAATGGAAAGCTGATGAAGTAAACAGCATAGGAAAGATAAAGGATTTCTCTCTCGGAACTGATATCCAATCAAGCTGGACTTACCGGACAGATAATTTCAGGGTTCTTAGCATACAAAGTGGAAAAACAAGTGCAAATGATTTACAAAACCTGGCCTTTGATTGGCAGGGAATGGGAAATCTGCATTACAGGAAGGATAATAATAAAAACATACAAGAGACTTTTAATTATGATGATTTTGACAGGCTTACGCATTGTTATGTAAATGGCAACTTACAATTACATCAGGACTATGACGATATAGGTAATATAAGCTCTAAAAATGATGTTGGAACATATGAATACGATCAGAATGGTGCTGGTCCCAATGCTGTGACCAAAATAACAGATCCTGTTTCATCATTCCTGGATGATGAACAACTAATACATTATACTTCCTTTGATAAAATCGTGAAAATTGAACAAAACAATAAGGTACTGAATATGGCATACGGAAGTAGTCATAGCAGAATCAGGCAGGTAATTGATCATGGGGATGGAAACATAGTCACTAAAACATATTTCGGAAACACATATGAAAAAATAGAATTTAGTGATGGTAGATCTAAGGAGATACATTATTTATCATCACCAAGTGGAGTTTTTGGGATTCTGACCATTGACAATGAAGGAAAGAAAGAAATAAATTATATATTGAAAGATTACCTCGGTAATATCAATGTTGTACTTGATGATGATGGAAATGTTCTTGAGGAAGTAAACTTTGATGCGTGGGGTCGCTTACGAAATCCTAATACTTGGACCTACGACAATGCCCCGAATAATACCATGTATGATCGTGGGTATACTATGCATGAGCATTTATTTGATTTTAAGTTGATTAATATGAACGGTAGAGTATTCGATCCGGTAGTAGCACGTTTTCTGAGCCCTGATCCATTTATGCAAGATTTTGGGAATACTCAGAACCATAATAGCTACAGTTATTGCTTAAATAATCCCTTGAAATATACCGATCCCTCAGGTTATAACTTTATTGACGCACTGGAGACAGGTATCAGAATGTTTTTAAACTCCGTAAGCATACCTGCCAGATTACTTTCAGGAGGTACAGAATGGCTAAATGATAAAATTAATGGAACACCGGGAGATCCAAATGGATATTTCAGTGTTCAGTATACTATTTTTGGAATATTACCCGCACCTCCACCTGGATATATAGCTTTATTTGATTCATGGGAAGGGGCTTCATACGGTTCGAAAGGAGGTTTTGTTTCTGCAGATGGAACATTCCATAGTCATGATGAAATGGCTTTGGAGGCATGGGCTCACTACGAATCCGTCAGAGCGGCTGTTGAAGAAGGTGATAATAATAACTTTGACATTGGGGAAGTGTTAGATGCATATCATTGGGTGAAAACACCTGGCATGGGTTACAATATTCCTCAGGAGAAAACTCTTTTAGATTACTCAACTCAAGAGGAAGCATACGCTAAAGCTTATAAGTTATATGAGAAAGATGGGCATGAATATGGAGTATATCATTTTCAACACCGCATAACGAAAAAAGACCTTTGGATTGTAGATAAATTATCAAAGCATCGAGACGTAGATAAAGTTATCTGGCGAGGATCAGTTCCGGATAAATACATCAAATTAGGTTACTCATTAAAAGGGACGGCTCATACGCATCCAGTAAACGGTTATAGATTAGCATCATCTGATGATTTTAATGCGGCAAGAGAACTTAATATAGGGTATTTTGATGTAATTTCTGCAGGTCGAACTATTTATCGTTACAATCTGATGAATGGATCATCAAATCTTAGAAATTTGCATAGCATTAGTCCCTTATCAAACACAACCCCAAATAATGAAAGATTATTTGTGGAAGATGAAGTACTTTATTATTAACATTATTAACTTGCAGTATGTTTAGATTATTTTTCATTTTAATATTATTAGCATCAAATAGTTATTTTTTGATAATTCAGAAGTGTGAATCTCGGTTTGTTTATATCCTCAATAATTCTATTGAAGAGCTAATAAAGTATGATTACAGAGAATATCCATATGATAAGATTCAAGGTAGATTTTTCATAGTACACGAGCTAAATTATGATACAACGAGTTGCAGACTAAAATTTACTTTTGATCACAGTGTTGAGTACGATGATCTAATAGATAATATTGGGAACTCTTATATTCTGATTGATAGTAATGTTGTTGTCTTCTCAGAGTCTTCATCTAATTTATTGAATTTAATTCCTAAAACTTTAAAGAAAGTAAATGATTCACTAGTAGAATCATTCGGTAGAAAATTATATATAAAAGAAGAAGGCACAATTACTAGCGGAAACGATCTTTGGATTGTCGTTGATCATAAATACAATAATACAAACTTTTCTATTTGTGGGAAAAAACTTATCCCTATTTTTCTTAACAATAGAAATATTGAATATTGAATTGAAAAATTAGTACTTGGTTTCTATGACAATTTTAGTTATGAATACTTAATATGATATTATTCAGTAATACGCTGGTTATATTCATCTAAAACCTCTTTATCAAAACTGTCGAGATAAACTTCAGTTGTTTTCACATCACCATGCCCCAAGCCTTCACTAATAGCAGCAATCGGAACTTCTTTCCATTTTGCAATTGTAGCCCATGAGTGACGAGCCACATAACTTGTGAGATTGGCCTCAATCCCACACAATTTGGCTATTTCTTTTAGTTGCTTGTTAAATGTCCTGCGCTTTTCAAAGAATTCCTGATATTCCTGTTTTGGACTTCCTTCAACTGAAATAATTGGGAATATGTATTTCTCTGATTCTTTTTGTGGGATGTAGTATTGTAAAATCTTATCCATTTGAGGAGTAATTTTTATTGAGTATTGCTTCTTTGTTTTCTGTCTTTTATACTCAATGCGGCCCTCAGAGATGTTTTCAATTCTCAAATGAGCCATATCAGCAAAATTCATACCCATTGCATAGAAACTAAATAGGAAATAATTTCGAGCATGCCAGATTCTTGTGTTTTCTTTTAGCTCAAGTTTCTCAATCAATTCAATGACTTCCCTATGAACAGCCCTTTTCTTTGTCTTAGCAGTTTTTATCTTATAGCCAGAAAAAGGATATTGTTCTTTTTTTAACGACCCCGGATTTTATACCCCTGTTGAATATCATTTTAATGGTTCGCATATAAACAGCTATGGTGTTTGTGGAATTTCCACGCTTCCTGCAGAAATTCTCGAAACGAAACAGAAAATCATAATTGAGATCCTTTAATGGAAAGTCATTCTCATCTGTAAATGATTTTACTGCTTGAAGTGTGTTGTTAACGGATCTTGAATATCCAAACCGTTCGGCATCTTCCATTTCAGATATAATATCTTCTGTATAATTGTAGAAGGTTTGGTTGCTATCCTTATTTACTATTCTGGCCTTGATTTCTTTTACCGAGAGATTATTTATCTCGCCACTATCCTGGAGCTGATTTATTATATCTAATGCATCAACTTTCTTTTTATGGATCAACTTATTCAACCGGGATATATTCGAAACTCCGGTGTAAGATTTCTTGACCTCTTTAATCTCATCATTCCAGTCATTTTCAAGGAATGAGTAGCCAAGAGGAATGGATATGCTTTTCCTGTTGTGAATAATTCGAAGTATCAACGGGTAAGTTTTATCCGATTTTTGACTTCTATTGTCCAGAATAATTTTTACATTAGTACTCATTATAAGTAATTTACACGTTTGCAAATGATTTAAATTTGCAAGCCATTTGCAAGCAAATGTACAAATAATGTGAATTAATACAAAGTAATATAAATTATAAATAACAGTAAATAAGTAATATAAGGTTATATCCCATTGCAAGGATTCAGAAAAAGGCTGACTCTTAATCAGCGGGTCGCGGGTTCGATTCCCTCCCGGGAGACAGGCAAGACAGGTTTTCCAGTATGCATCATTATCCTGTAATGGATTTTATTACAGCTATAAAAGCTACGAAAGCGAAGACCAGCAACAACCCTATCACTATTTTCATAGTATTATCCTGTTTGCGCTCTTTTTCAATAGCGGAATAAGCCAATTGAAGAATATTGTCGTTAAGATCCGACATGCAGATGGTAATATGTTTGATGTAAAATTTTATCTGAGATGAGGTTCTGATATATGATATAATGATACCAATCAAACATAAGGTGGTAAATACAAAGAAACTCATGCCTGTCATAGGTTTTAGATATCCATAAGTGAGGAAGAAATATGCCAACAGGCCTGGTATGAATATCAATATCTGTGAGGATGCAGTGAGTATTCCCAGAATATTGGATTTTCTCTGAAGGAATATCAAAACTTCTGAGAGGTTGTCGCGGGTATTTAAACCAGGGTCTGCAATCCTGCGAAATTGTTGCAGGGTTTTGTATTCTATGAACAACATAATTGCAAGGAAGATCAGTAATGCAAAACATACATATAACACATTGATAGTGTTGATATAAAATGCTATATCGAGCAATATTACTATCCCGCTAGCAAGCTTGATGAACATATCGTTCTGCAATATCTTCCTTATCTTGTCTTTTACTGTAATGGAGCGTGATTTGATAAAATTCTCTGCATCAAAGGCACCATTGATAGGCACTCCCGGATTTTCTTCCAGGCTTCTCCATATGTCTTTAAATTCCTGATCTTTCATCTTTCAAAACTTTTAATTATTTCCGTTAACTTTTCTTTGATCCTTACAAGCTTTACACTCACATTTGATTTGCTGATCCCCAGGATGTCAGCAATCTCTTCATACTTCTTTTCCTCCAGCCATAATAGGATCAATGCCCTGTCGATCTTGTTCAATTGTGCTATTGCCTTGAAAAGCATTTTGCTTTTATCTTCTGAATCTCCTCCGGAACTTTCATAATACAAACCCAGGTATTCATTGGTGTCGAGGGTTTTCTTTTTTCTCACCTGGCTGATGGCCGTGTTCAGGGCAACCCTGTAAAGCCATGTACTGAAAAGGGAATCGTTTCTGAAACTTTTATAGGATCGCCAAAGCTGCATACATATATCCTGGAAAAGATCAGCTTTGTCGGCCGGGTTACCGGTGTAAAGCAAAGAGATCTTATGTATGATCCCTTTGTTTTCTTCCAGTAAAGCCACAAATTCTTTTTTGTCCTTTTTCATTTTCACGATGATGAGATTCAAGATATATGTCGCAGGAAGCTTTGAAAAACTACAAAAAGGTAGGGATTTTTTTGCAATATGATTGCTAATTCAATAGAGTCGTGACGCGTCACGCGTAACGAGAAGGTAACGCGAAATCTTGTTTCACGATTTGGTGCTGTTTTTTTCTTTCAGGTATTTAATTAGTCCGAAGAGCATGTTACGAATTCTGTTTATGTATTTTTCAATATCTTCAGCATCATTCAAAAATTGAAACCTTACAGCTAAATCTATTTGTGTTTCAAGCTCAGAAAGAGAACCTAATGAGATATGTAAAAATCGAATGAATTCTAAATTAGAATTCCTGGCAGCACCTTCTGCAATATTACTTGGAATTGAGACTGATGCTCTCCTGAGCTGAGAAATCAAACCATATTTTTCAGATTCAGGAAAGTTATTGGTTGATTTGTATATCATGGCAGCTAAGTCCATTCCCTTTTTCCAGACATCAAGATCTTTATGGGTCATTGTTCATTTATTAGAGTATTTATAAAATTCATTTTATACTTAATAAATAACCAGCCTATATGTCCCTCTAATTTCATGATTATATTTAGCATAATCTCTAAAATTATCTCAAAACCCTTAAGTGACGGGGTGTTATATGAATTCTTATCATGCCAGGTTCCTGTAACATGATAACGCGTAACCATCCCGTCACGCGTTACGCGTAACGATTCAATTTCTTTCTATAAACAAACCAATTAAATATTAATTTTGCAGATATTAATTAAAAACCATGTCGTTGCATTACTGGTATAAAGGAAATATTTATTCGGTATTATTATTCAGGCTGTTGATAGTGCTGGTGTTGTTATTGCTTTCCAGGATAATGATCTATTTTTTCAATCCTTCTGCTTTTTCTAACCTTAGCACCGGACATTTTCTTTTTATTACGTTTGCAGGACTTCGATTCGATCTCTTTACTCTTGTCATATTCAACCTTCCCATAGTCTTCCTGGTACTTATTCCTAATCCTTTTAAAAACAAGCGTATTTACCAGGGAATATGTTATGCACTATTTTTCATCTTAAATGCCATTGCCTTATTGGCAAATTTCATCGACCTGGTTTATATACAGTTTACTCAAAAACGGCTGACCTTTGATTTTTTCGGTTTCGTTGGAGAAACAGGTGAGGAAATGCAAACTTTGGTCCTGGATTACATTCTGGATTTCTGGTATATTACCATGCTATGGATCGTTTTTGTGGTAGTATTGGTTTTCTTTTCATTGAGATTCAGAATAGATTATAAAAGATTCAAAACTTATAAAGGCAAGAAGTATCTGTATGATGCCATTCGCCTTATTGTGGTTTCAGCAATTGCTGTATTACTGATAAGAGGTGGTTTCCAGGATAAACCAATCAACCTGATCAATGCCGGAGAATATACACAGCCAAAATATTTCCCAATAGTGTTAAACACTCCTTTTTCCATCATCAAAACGATGAAGAACACAGGACTGAAAGAAAAGCATTATTTCAGTAAGGAAGAGGCAAGCATTATTTTTAACCCGGCAAGGAGCATGCAATTGGAAGATAATGGAAACGGGAACACTAATGTTGTGATTATCATACTGGAAAGTTTTACCGCTGAGCATAGTGCATATCTGAATCCACATCTTGATAATGGGAATTACAAAGGCTATACTCCTTTCCTTGATTCCCTGATGGAACATAGTCTTGCCTTTAAGGGCTTTGCAAACGGGGAGAAATCAATGGATGCTATTCCTTCTATTCTATCAGGAATTCCAAGTATGATGAACCGTTCATACCTTGTTTCATCTTATGTAGGTAACGATGTGGAATCTCTCGCATCAAAACTCAAAGAGAAGGGTTATTCCACTGCTTTTTATCATGGTGGCACCAACGGGACCATGGGGTTTGAATCTTATTCGAAGGTAGCCGGTTTTGATAAGTATTACGGCAGGAGTGAATACAACAAGGAAGATGATTTTGATGGCGACTGGGGAATCTTCGACGGCCCCTTTCTGCAGTATATGGCCAGAACACTCAATGAAACACCACAGCCTTTCTTTGCTAATGTTTTCACGCTTTCATCTCATCATCCCTATTTAGTACCTGAAGGATATGAAAATCGTTTCCCGAAAGGAACACTTGATATACACGAAACAGTTGGATATGCTGATGATGCACTCCGGCAGTTCTTTAAAACCGCTGCTGGTATGCCATGGTTCCATAATACACTTTTTGTGATAACATCTGACCATACTTTCCCTCCCTGTTACGATGAATACAAAACTGCATGGGGAAGGTATTGTGTACCGATTGTCTTTTATAGCCCCGTAGATTCCCTGAATACAGATAAAGAGATTGTTGCTCAGCATATAGATATCTTTCCCAGTATCCTGGATTACATAGGATATGAGGGAAAATATTTTTCATTTGGGAATAGTGTGTTTGATGAAGAAAGCCTTCATTTTGCTGTTTCATATCTTCCAACCACATACCAGTTGATTAAAGGGGATTATCTTTTTAAATTTGATGGAGTAAATGATCTTGCACTGTATAATTTCAGGGAAGATCCCTTGCTTTTGATAAACATCCTGGAGAAAAATGATTCAGTTCGGAAAGAAATGAGTATTTTAACAAAAGCTGTAATTCAGCAATATAATAACCGTATGATCAATAACCGCATCTCATTCAAATAATTCAATGCCAGGAAGAATAGTTTTCATAATCAATCCGGTGTCAGGTATAATGGAGAAAGATAATATCACTGACCTGATCGAGACTGCTTTTATTGATTCTGATAAGGAATGTGAAGTTCGGTTTACCAGTAAAGCAGGACATGCAATTTCAATTTGCAAGGAGGAAGTTGAAAAAGGAGTTGATGCCATAATTGCTGTTGGGGGAGATGGTACAGTTAATGAGATTACTGGTGTTTTGAAAGACACTGATGTTCCTATGGGTATCATTCCTGCAGGCTCAGGCAATGGATTAGCCAGGCACCTTCATATTCCTATGAATGTACGTAAGGCGATTAAGGTGATTATGGATAATAATATAAAGAAAATTGATACGGCTGAGGTCAATGGAAACCTTTTTGTAAGTATTGCTGGTGTGGGTTTTGATGGTATGGTAGCCATGAAATTTGCAAAAAGCAAAAGAAGAGGTTTTATATCTTATCTGAAGATAGTTACTGAACAATATCCAAAATATAAACCAAAGAAATACACTATTCAGTTTGAAGATCATTGTGAAGAAGTAGAAGCGCTTTTTATTACTTTTAATAATTCCGATCAGTTTGGATACAATACTGCAATTGCTCCACATGCAAGTGTTTCGGACGGGTACCTGGATATCTGCATAGCTCAGAAACCGCCTATCGTTGCTATTCCTGTGCTTGCAAATCTATTATACTGGAGAAAGATCGATAAATCAAAATATATTAAGATCTATAAATCAAAAGAATTTATCGTTAGCTCACCTAAAGCCCGCTGGATAAATATCGACGGGGAACCTAAGAAGCTGGGAAAAGAACTTAAGGTGAAGATCCATCCGGAATCGCTGAATGTTATTGTGCCACTGGGAGAATTAAAAATTAAGAATTAATAATTAAGAATTGGGTGCAGGTAGTTTAACCCCTCCCTGCAAGTAGGGAGAGGTTGAAGTGGGTAAAGATAATCTCTTATTTTTGTAGCTTTGCATCAATAAATTTACAATGGATCAATCCCTAAAATACATTTCAATAATCATTTTGCTCATCATTGCATCTAATGCCTTTTCACAGCAAAAGACCAAAGTGATGCTGATCCGTGCTAACGACCTGAAGTATGATGAAAGGATAGGGAAAGATATTGAAAGGCTTATAGGTGATGTTATACTCAAACAGGATAGCACATTATTTTACTGCGATAGTGCATACCTCAACAAGAAAGATAATAACTTCAATGCTTTTGGAAATGTGCATATTGATGTAAATGATTCAACAGATATTTATGGTGACATCATGAATTATGAGGGCTCGACAAAAATTGCATACCTGCATTACAATGTTATCCTGGAAGACAACAGGGCTGTTCTTACTACAGAACATCTTACCTATCATCGTTTAACGGGTATTGCCTATTATAATACAGGGGGCCGCATTGTGAGTGATACTAATGTGCTCACCAGCAAGATCGGATATTATTATACTGACGATAAGGAGTTTTTCTTTAAGGATAGTGTTGTGCTTGTGAATCCTGATTATGAAATGTATTCGGATACACTTAAGTATAATACCGATACAGAAATTGCATATATACTGGGGCCAACGAACATATTAGGTGAAGAGGATTCGATTTATTGTGAACGTGGAAAATATGACACAAAGAATGATGTGGCTTATCTGAAGCAGAATGCTTTTATCAGGCATAATGAACAGCAGATGTATGGCGACAGTATTTATTTTGATAATGGCAATGAATATGGTGAGGCTTATGATGAAATTCTGATAAGAGATACTCTTCAGGATGTTGCGATCACAGGGAATTATGCTGAATTCGACAGGCGTGACGGTTATGCTTTTGTGACGGATAGCGCGGTGGCTATTATGATCGACCGTTATGATTCCCTTTTTTTACATGCCGACACTCTATTGATCAGGTCTGATTCGCTGGATCATGCTGAATCTATTTATGCATATTATAAAGTTAAATTTTTCCGTGAAGACCTTCAGGGATTATGCGATTCTCTGGTTTATTATTTCCCTGATTCAACAGTAACATTGTTTAATGGACCTATATTATGGACAGAAGATAACCAGCTTTTTGCCGATACCATTCGAATTGTAAATGCAAACGATGAGGTTGATTCGATGGTTCTTGTGAATTCATGCTTTATCATTTCAATGGATGATACACTGGATAGAACATATAACCAGATAAAAGGGAAAAATATGGTGGGCTATTTTAAAAGGAATAAGATCTATAAAATTACTGTTTCAGGAAATTCAGAGACCTTATATTTTGTCAGGGAAGAAGACCGGAACCTGATCGGTGTTAACAAGGCCTTATCCAGCAAGATGCTTATTTTCCTGGAAAATAATGATATTATAACTATCACTTATATCGACAGGCCTGATGCTGTTCTTTACCCTGAGGGAGAGTTGCCTCAGAATGAACTCCGCTTAAAAGGATTCAAATGGCGGGGAGAACGGCGCCCGAAAACAAAATGGGATATTTTTAACTGGCTTGAACCTTCATTAGAAGATTGAGAACTTTACGTATTTCTTTGGGTTATCATTTATATCCTTAAGAAGAGTATCCAGATCTGCAGCAGCATTCTGTAGGTTATGATAAAGCTTATCGTCGTTAATAAGCAATCCCAGTGTGCCTTCTCCTTTATTTATTTTTCCTGTAATAACAGCCAGATCATTAACTGTACGGTTGATGTTGTTGAAAGTTCTTGGGATTTCAGCCTGGGCAAGAGAATCGCTTATGGAGGAGAAATTATCAATGATGTTATCAATCTTTTCATTGTTATTGTATATGTTATTAGTGATCATCTCCATATTGAAAAGGATCTGTGCCAGTCGTGATTTCTGGCTTACCACCAGAGTATCTATATTATATGATGCATTTTCAAGGTTATATAAAGTACGTGAAATACTTGCAATGGAATTCTCAAGATTTTTCCTGGATTTTTCATTAAGCACACTCCTTAATGCAACTACAACAGAATCGATGGATTTGATCAGGTCTTCTGCTTTATTCTTTAATGGCTTGATTTGTTGATTCACTGCTTCTTTGATACTTGCTTCTACCTTTGAGGGTAAGGTGTCACCATTAGCAAGTATTATTTTACTGTCGCCAAGTACCAGGTCAATTGCCTTTGAACCCATAAGGTCAGAGCTGAAAATATTGGCAATAGAATTATCAGGAATGGGAAGATCAGTCGTAATGGTCATGGAAACTACGATCCTGCCTGAATTATTAGGCTCAAAATAAATATCAGCAACCTGTCCAACCTTAAGACCATTTATTGAAACCGGGTTAGAAGTAGTAAGTCCGTTTATCCTGGGATATACTGAATAAATTGTTTTATATTCCTTAAACAGGTCAAAACCTTTAAGATAATTAAATCCCCAGATGAATGCGGCAATTGCTATAATAAATACCAAGCCAACCTTAAATTCTTTCGATATTTTCAAAACAGATTTTTTAAGGATTATTACAAATATAATACGATTTTATGGCAATTGAAAACATATAACGAAATACTCAATAATTTTAACGGAATCATGAAACGTATTATTGCAATCCAAGCATTTCTTTGGCTTTGCCTATAGGTATTCTTTCTCCATCTAAAAAGGCGACGATAAAAGCATCCTTATACTGCCTGTTTTTCCTTATAGTCTCCATCAGTTTCTCAGCTTCCGCTAATGATGTAGTATTTCCGGTAGTATATTTATACTGTCCATTATGGAAGTATTCTTCAATATTTGAAACACCTTTGAACCTGGCAGTATTTTTACTTTTTTTCGCTGATGCAAATTGAACTTTAAATATAATATCTGGTATTTCCTTTTCAGTAACTGTTTTCGTCGAAACATCAGGTACAGGAGCTCTTTTGTCCTTATCTTCAAGCTCGGCTTTGTATTCTTTCACTGCCCTGTAAATAGCAGAAGCAATATAAACCTGTCCTTTTTCCGATCTTAAAAATCTTTCATCACTGGCATTAGATAAGTAACCGGTTTCAATCAGAATTCCTGGCATTGCTGTTTTATATAAAACCCAGAATCCTGCCTGAAGAACACCTCGGTCGCGAAGGCTTACCCTTTCCCTGAACTGATCCTGTACCTTTGATGCCAGTTCAATGCTTTGGTCAAGATAAGCACTTTGAAAGAAGGTAAGTGTAATATAATCTTCATCATTATTAGGGTTAAAACCTTCATACATATCATTATAATCTTCCTCTTTCAGGATGGCAGCATTTTCAAGCTTTGCTACTTCAAGATTGGCATTACTTTTATGCAAACCCATCACATAAGTTTCTGTGCCGTAAACCCTTGAAGAGTTATTGGCATTGCAATGTATAGAAATAAAGAAATCAGCCTTGGCATCATTGGCTATCTGGGCCCTCTCATGCAGTTTAACAAATTTATCAGTTTTCCGAGTGTATATCACTTCCACTCCCGGCAGGTTCTTTTCTATGTAAGCTCCTGTTTTAAGGGCGATGGAAAGAGCAATGGTCTTTTCATAGGAATGAGCACTGACAGCACCTGGATCTTTACCCCCATGGCCTGCATCAATTACAACCTTTCTCAGCATGTTTTGTGATAATACTGGCGGAGCTGATAATACCAGCAAACAAATTATACCAAAAATCAGATAGCGACGTTTCAACTTAGCAATAATTTAGTAGCTTTGACAATCAAAGTGAGTTAATTTATTGTTCTCATTATTTGGGTGTTAGCTGTTGCATACACCTCTGATAATTACAAATTTAGTACTTTAAAGTAGCTATTTTTTACGTTGTTGATTAAGTTATTAACAGGCATGCGGTTGAAATATTGTTTCTGCATAATTGTAGGGTGGCTGAGTTTGAGCTTGTCGTACGGACAAGAATCTGACACAGCTTCAATTATCAGTACAGACTCTGTATTATTTCAAAAACAGGATACTTCTCTTGTTCTTCCGGACTCACTCTTACATGCTGACAGTGCTTCATTTTCTATCGATTCTCTTTTATTAGCTCACGGTAAACCGGTAGATACTTCCTCTAAAGATATTGTAGCCCGGAAAAAAGAAAACAAATCGGCCATGGATGCCAGGGTTGAGTATAAAGCAGTGGATTCTCTTCGGTTTAATGTTAAAGACCGAAAGGTATTCTTGTATAAGGATGCGGAAATTTATTATGAAGATATTAGTCTTACATCAGCATATATTGATATTGATTTCCCTACCAATATAGTATTTGCTTCTGGCCTGCCTGATTCAACAGGAAAGGATAAAGGATTACCTGTGTTTTCTGAAAGTGGCCAGGAATTCCAATCCAGGATAATGCAGTATAATTTTGATACAAAAAAGGGTTTGATCCAGGATGTAGTTACTCAGGATGGAGAAGGATATGTGGAAGGCACACGGATTAAGAAAATGCCAAATAATGAAATCAATATTCAAAAAGGATCTTATACAACCTGTCCTCCCTGTGAAAACAAAGACTTTGAATTTCGTTATAATAAATCAAAGGTTATCCCGGGAAAAAGAATAGTTACCGGTCCTGCTTATCTTGTAATCGAAGGTGTTCCGACCCCTTTGTTCATTCCATTTGGGATTTTCCCCAATCAATCAGGAAGACGTTCTGGTATCATCATTCCTACCTGGGGTGAATCTGCTGAAAGAGGTTTCTATTTTGAGAACGGTGGTTATTACTGGGCTATCAATGATTATATGGATCTGAAAATGACAGGGGATATTTATACAAGAGGAAGCTGGGCCATTAAGCCTTCATTCAGATATAGAAAGCAATATAAGTTTACTGGTAATTTTGATTTTATCTGGGCAGTAAATATTCTTGGTGAGAAAGGGGCAGCGGATTATCAGAAGGACAGAGACTTTTCAGTTCGTTGGCTGCATCAGCAGGATCCTAAAGCAAGGCCGAAAAGCAGGTTTTCCGCTGATGTTAATATAAAAAGCAGCAAGTCGAATTATTATAATCCTACTTCAACACAGGATTATCTTTCCAATACATTCCAGTCGAGTGTTTCATACCAGACAAGTTTTGCAGAGAAGTATTTTCTGACTGTAAATGCGAATCATAGCCAGAGTACACTTGATAAGATGGTTAACCTTACTCTTCCTGAGATCAACTTTTCGGTTAACAGGTTCTATCCCTTAAGGAAGAAAAAGAGAGTAGGAAAACTGAAATGGTATGAAAACATCAGCGTAAGCTATAATATAAATGCAAAGAACTCTGTAACGACACCTGATTCATTGCTCTTTAAGCCAGGTGTATTTGACGAAATGAAAAACGGGATCATGCATTCGGTTCCAATCAGCAGCCCTATCAAAGTTTTTAAATATTTAACCTGGACCAACAGCGTTAATATCAAAGACAGGATGTATTTTCAGTATATAGACAGGTATTGGGTTGATGATACATTATTCCAGAATAACGATACCATAGTTGGATTTGCAAAAACAGATACCATCAGGCAATTTAAAAATGAGACAGATTTCAGCTTTTCTTCATCCCTTTCAACAAAAGTTTATGGGATGCTGAATTTTGGCAGGAATTTTCCGATTCAGGCCATCCGCCATGTACTAACACCATCTGTAGGCTTTAGCTATACTCCTGATTTCGGAGATGAAAAATGGGGATATTATAAAACATATTATGATCCGAAACTTGATAAAGAGGTTAAGTATTCAGTTTTTGAAGGTGGGGTATATGGATCACCCCCGGGGGCCAAATCAAGTTCCTTGAATTTAAGTCTTGCCAACAATCTGGAAATGAAGGTCAGGTGGCTGAAAGATACTGTAACAGGAACAAAGAAGATCACCCTTATAGATAATTTTACAATTGGTGCATCTTATGATATGGCTAAGGATTCATTGAAATGGTCGAACATTTCAATGAGCGGCAGAACCCGACTGTATAAAGGGATTGATATTACCTATTCCAGTGCCTGGGATCTCTATGCAGTGGATTCAAACGGAATCAATGTAAATAAGTATGAATGGGATGTCAACAGGAGGTTATTACGACTAAAAAATACATCCTGGAATATAGGTGCCAGTTTTCGTATGGATCCTGACTTTTTCAAAAGTGAAGCAGAAAAAAAGAAAGATGCTAAGAAAACATCTGCTAATGCAACACAGGACCAGGTGGACTATATTAATAGAAATCCTGATGATTATATCGATTGGGAAATACCCTGGGGTCTTAGCATAAATTATAACTTACGATGGGTCATGACGCACAGGATGGTCAATGGCAGTATTATGGAAGATGAACAGCTAGTGCAAACCCTTGGTATGTCTGCCGATGTTAATATAACTCCCAAATGGAAAATTGCTATAATGACCGGTTGGGATTTCGATGCCAGCGACCTTTCTTATACTTCCGTGAATATTTACCGCGACCTGCATTGCTTCGAAATGCGCTTCAACTGGATACCCATAGGTCCACGAAAAAGCTGGAATTTCGGACTAAATGTGAAAGCCAGTATTCTCCAGGATATGAAGCTTACTAAGAAAAAAGACTTCCGTGACCTGTAATCAACTAAAAATTAATAATGAGGCTTGGATGGGTTGCCCCTTGCTTCTTGCCCCTTGAATCCTATATTTTCCTATCTTTGATCTCTCCAAACAAAACCTATCATGAAAAGAATCATAAGCACTCAAAAAGCTCCTGCTGCTGTAGGTCCATACAGTCAGGCTGTGGAAGCAAACGGAATGCTTTTCATATCCATGCAAATTTCAATTGATCCTGCTACAACAAATATAGTAGAAGGTGGAATAAAAGAACAAACTGAACAGGTAATGAGAAATATCCAGGCCATCCTGGAGAAAGCCGGATATACATTCGGGGATGTGATTAAATCAACTTGTTTTCTTGACAATATGGATAATTTTGTCGCTATGAACGAGATTTATGGGAAGTACTATCCTGAAAATCCTCCAGCAAGAGCTGCCTGTGAGGTGGATAAACTTCCACTGGGGGTGATGGTTGGGATTGAGACAATAGCCGCTAAGTAATTAATAATTAACAATTAATAATTTATTTGAGATGGGACGATTTATTGGATTTTTGATTTCAGCATTGTTGATAATGAATATTAATGTTCGGGCTGATGAAGGGATGTGGTTGCCAATGCTGCTGAAAAAATATAACGAAAAAGATATGCATGCAATGGGGATGAGAATCTCTACAGATGATATCTATAGTGTTAATAAAACAAGCTTAAAGGATGGGATAGTGATCTTTGGAGGAGGATGTACGGGTGTATTGGTAAGTCCTGAAGGATTATTGCTGACTAACCATCATTGTGGTTATGGAAGAATCCAGGCTCATTCAAGTATAGAGCACGATTATCTTACAGATGGTTTCTGGGCGATGAACAAGGATGAAGAGCTTGAAAACCCGGGATTGAAAGTGACCTTCCTGGTAAAAATGGAAGATGTATCAAATCTCATACTGAAAGGAGTAACAGATAATATTTCAGAGAAAATAAGAGATTCAATAATAGGTAGCCATATTGATAAGTTGGTTGAAAGTATTGAAGACACCTCTCATTATGATGCGAGGGTTAAAGCTTTCTATCATGGTAATCAGTTTATACTTTTCATTAACGAAATTTACGAAGATGTTCGCCTTGTAGGTGCTCCTCCTTCAAATATTGGTAAATTCGGTGGTGATACCGACAACTGGATGTGGCCCCGGCATACCGGGGATTTCTCTGTTTTCAGGATCTATGCCGATTCAAACAACAATCCTGCAAAATACTCAAAAAACAATGTCCCTTATAAACCAAAATTCTTCTTCCCGGTTTCCCTGAAAGGAGTGGAAAAGGATGATTTTACTATGGTGTTTGGATATCCTGGATCAACACAACAATATATTCCATCATGGGCAGTGGAGCATGTAACGGAACTAAAAAATCCTATCCGTGTAGAACTAAGAGGGAAAAGGCTGGATATCATAAACAAGTATGTCGAGAAAGATCCTAAAGTAAGAATTCAATATGCTTCAAAATCTGCAGGAATTGCCAACGGATGGAAAAAATGGATTGGAGAGAATAAAGGTATTTACCGCATGAAAACTCTTGATGAGAAACAGCAATATGAAGCAGCATTCCAGGCATGGGCTGATGCTGATCCTGAAAGGAAAATGAAATACGGAAATTTGCTGCCTGAATTTGAAAAAGCATACAGCAAAGCAGGACCATTGGAGTTATCATATACTTACACTATTGAGGCCGGATTAGGTATTGAAGTAGTAAGATATGCTATTTCTTATCGTAGATTGCTGGAAGCTAGTAAAAAGAAAAGCAGCAAAGAAGAAATTGATAAACTGTTGGAGAATTTGAAGAAAAGATCAAGTGGGTTCTTTAAAAACTATCACATGCCTGTTGATGAAGAGATCTTCGAGGTATTGATCGCTGATTATTATAAGGATCTTAAACCTGAAGATCAACCTGAGATCTTCGAAACAATCACCAATAAATTTAAAGGAGATATAGCGAAATATACTGATCATGTTTTTAAACATACGTTCATGACCTGTGAATGCAAGGTTGAAAGATTCCTTGATACCTATAAAGCAGGTAAATTCAAAAAGATCGCAAAAGACCCTGTATATGAGTTAGCTGAAAGCATTTATGCCATGTTCTCAATCATTGGTCCTCAAATAAGAAAACTGGATAATAAGATCGACAGCCTGCAGCGTATTTATATGAAGGCTCAAATGGAGTTTCAGCCAGACTTAAGATATTATCCAGATGCAAATTTCACATTACGTGTTGCCTATGGTAATGTAAGCGATTATTATCCCGCTGATGGGGTTTATTATGATTATTTCACCACGCTCAACGGTATCATGGAAAAGGAAAACCCTGATATCTATGATTATGTAGTAGAAGAAAAGTTAAAAGAACTTTATAATGAAAAAGATTATGGTAAATATGCCGACGACGATGAGAGCATGCATGTTTGCTTTATTGCCAATAACCATACTTCAGGAGGTAATTCAGGAAGCCCTGTAATCAATGCGGATGGCGAACTCATTGGACTGAATTTCGACCGCTGCTGGGAAGGTACAATGAGCGATATCGTCTTCGACCCTGATTTCTGCAGGAATATCACACTTGATATTCGTTACTGCCTTTTTATTATGGATAAGTTTGCAGGGGCAGGACATTTGGTTGAGGAAATGACACTCTCTGAGAATTAAAAATTAATAATTGGGTGCGAATAGAATTAAATCTCTGCTTTTATAACACCTTCCAAAGCGTCAATTGCGGTTAGATCCCTAGCTGGTGCGGACATGTTGTCCGTGACTTATTATATTGTTAGCGAGAGCAGGGACTACAAGTCCGCGCTAGCAAAGGTACTCTTTGAGTTACTTGTAAGATACTTTGTGCGACTTTATGATTAAGTCTTATTTATCACTCAATTCTGAACTCTGATTCTTTTATCGTAATTTTACATCCATTTCAGTACTGTTCTCTTGATTTGAAAATTATTGAGCTAAATTTCTATAATGCAACAAAAGAATAACGACCTGTTTAAAGAGTTTTCTGCTATTTCCACTCAGGAATGGAAAGAAAAGATCTTTAATGATCTTAAAGGAGCGGATTATGATAAAAAGCTTGTCTGGAGAACCAGTGAGGGTTTCAATCTGCAGCCTTTTTATAGAAGCGAAGATCTTAATAATATAAAATACCTTGATGAACTTCCCGGAGAATTCCCTTTTGTTAGAGGGAACAAGATAAACAACAACGATTGGTATATCCGCCAGGATATTACTATCACTGACCTTGATAAAGCAAATAAGAAAGCTCTTGATATACTGATGAAAGGTGTGAACTCCCTTGGATTTGTACTTGACAGGGAAAAGGATTATACACGCGATGATATCGATTCCCTTTTAAAAAATATTTTCGCAGAAATCGTTGAGATCAACTTTATCACAAGTCCAAAACAGGTCGCAGATCTGATGATGATCTTTTACGACCTGGTAAAACAGTATAACCGTGATTTCCAGAAGATACACGGCTCTATAGATTTCGATCCATTGGGTTTCCTGACCCTGAAAGGGAAATTTTATGGCTCACAGGAAGATAGTTTTAATACCTGCAAGGAACTTATTGATATAGCTCATAACCTACCGCATTTCACGGTCCTTTCTGTTTATGGTTCCGATTTCAGAGAAGCAGGATCATCCATCGTTGAAGAACTGGGATATAGTATAGCTATGGGTGCGGAATTCCTCACACATCTGACAGAAAAGGGTATTTCAGTTGACAGGATCGCTCCTAATATCAAATTTAACTTTGGTATCGGAGGAAATTACTTTATGGAAATTGCCAAGATAAGAGCAGCCCGTTTTCTCTGGGCACAAATTGTTAAAGCTTATGGCCCAAGTGATGAGGCACATGCCTGTATGAATATTCATGGCACTACCATCAACTGGAATAAAAGCATTTACGATCCTTATGTGAATATGCTGAGAACTACTACAGAATCTATGTCAGCGATAATTTCCGGTGTTGATTCATTAACCGTTAAACCTTTCAATAGCATTTATGAAGATCCAACGGAGTTCTCTGAAAGGGTTGCCCGCAACCAGCAATTGCTTTTAAAAGAAGAATCTTATCTCGACAAGATTGTGGACCCGTCAGCCGGCTCATATTATATTGAAAAATTGACCGATAGCATTGCAAAAGAAGCATGGATCCTTTTCCTGGAAATAGAATCAAAAGGTGGATATATTGAAGCTTTCAAGAAGGGTTTTATACAGGATAAATTTAAAGAAACAAAAGATAAAAGAGAAAATGACATTGCAAGCCGCAGGATAAGCATACTGGGAACCAATCAATATCCAAATTTCAACGAGCATATTGAAAAGGAAATAGACAGCTCCATCCTGAAAACAGAAGATGAAACTGTTTCTAATGCTGATGCTAATGGAATTGAAACTTACCGTGCAGCGCAGGAATTCGAAAAGCTCAGGTATGCAACTGATAAATATTCCATGAGTAAAAACAGGCCTAAAGTATTTATGCTTGCTTATGGTAATATCGGAATGCGCATTGCCCGTGCACAGTTTGCAGGAAATTTCTTTGCCAGCGCGGGATATGAGATCATTGATAATATCGGGTTTAGTTCCATTGATGAAGGAGTAAATTCGGCACTCGAACAAAAAGCTGATATAGTGGTGATCTGTAGCTCAGATGAAGAATACCCTGAAATAGCTCCAGGAATTTATGATAAGCTCAACAATAAGGCAATTCTGGTTATCGCAGGATATCCAAAAGACAGTGTAAAAGCTTTGCAAAATGCAGGAATTAAGCATTTTATCCATACCAGGTCAAATGTGCTTGAAACATTGAAAGAGTTCCAGAAAGAGCTGGGAATAAACTGGTTTGAAAATTGATAACAGTATGAAAATGAAGCCTAATTTTCAACATATAGATTTTAATAGTATCAAAGGGTCAGCTAAGATTATTCCTGAGTGGGAACATGAAAACTATATAAAAGCCGACTGGCAAACTCCTGAAAAGATAGACCTTAAGGCAGTATTTACTAAAGATGACCTTCTCAAGCTGGAGCATCTTGATTTTGCAGCGGGCATACCACCTTTTTTACGCGGACCTTATTCTACCATGTATGTAAGTCGTCCGTGGACAATCCGTCAGTATGCAGGATTTTCCACCGCAGAAGATTCCAATGCTTTTTACAGGAGAAACCTTGCTGCCGGACAAAAAGGTCTTTCCATTGCATTCGACCTGGCAACCCATCGCGGCTACGACTCAGATCATGAAAGAGTAGTGGGTGATGTTGGTAAAGCAGGTGTGGCTGTAGATTCCATCCTGGATATGGAAATCCTGTTTAAAGGTATTCCGCTGGATAAAATGTCTGTCTCCATGACCATGAACGGTGCTGTACTTCCAATTATGGCGTTTTATATTGTCGCAGCACTGGAACAGGGAGTGAAGCTGGATCAACTGGCCGGAACCATACAGAACGACATCCTGAAAGAATTCATGGTAAGGAACACATATATCTATCCACCCTTGCCTTCGATGAGGATCATCTCTGATATATTTGAGTATGCCTCTAAGAATATGCCTAAGTTCAACTCCATAAGTATTAGTGGTTACCATATGCAGGAAGCCGGTGCAACAGCCGATATTGAGCTGGGATATACTCTTGCTGACGGACTGGAATATATCCGTACTGGTATCAAAGCGGGTATGGATATAGATGCCTTCGCTCCACGGCTATCATTTTTCTGGGGAATTGGCATGAATCATTTTATGGAGATTGCCAAGATGAGAGCCGCCCGCATGCTCTGGGCAAAGATCGTTAAGCAGTTCAATCCGAAGAATCCTAAATCCATGGCTTTAAGAACACATTGCCAGACATCAGGATGGAGCCTCACCGAGCAGGGTCCTTTCAACAATGTGGCTCGTACCTGTGTAGAAGCTATGGGAGCAGCACTGGGCGGAACACAGAGTTTGCATACCAATGCACTTGATGAAGCGATTGCCCTGCCAACAGATTTCTCTGCCCGTATTGCAAGAAATACACAGATATATATTCAGGAAGAGACACAGATATGCCGCGATGTGGATCCATGGGCCGGTTCATATTATGTAGAATCACTTACCAACGAGATCGCTCAAAAAGCCTGGGAACACATTCAGGAGATAGAGGAGTTGGGTGGCATGGCAAAAGCCATAGAAACAGGAATACCAAAAATGAGGATAGAGGAAGCAGCCGCTCGTAAGCAGGCAAGGATAGATTCTCATAAAGACACTATCGTTGGTGTTAACAAATACAGGTTGGAAAAGGAAGATCCTATTGAAACCCTGGAAGTGGATAATACGGCAGTGCGTGAAACACAGATCAAAAGAATTAATTATCTTAGAGAAAACAGAAACGAGCAGGAAGTCCGGGAGGCACTGGAAGACATTACTAAATCTTGTGAAACAGGAGAAGGAAACTTGCTGGCCCTTGCTGTTATTGCAACACAAAAGAGAGCCACGCTGGGAGAGATCTCCATGGCCTGTGAAAAAATATTTGGGAGGTATAAAGCAGTGATACGATCCATTTCAGGGGTATATTCCTCAGAATCAAAAGATGATGCAAGCTTTAACAAAGCATGCGAATTAGCAGATAAATTTGCGAAAATGGAAGGCAGAAGGCCAAGGATTATGGTTGCTAAAATGGGACAGGATGGCCACGACAGGGGAGAGAAAGTGGTGGCTACTGGTTTTGCAGATATAGGCTTTGATGTAGACGTCGGACCATTGTTTCAAACCCCTGCAGAAACTGCCCGCCAGGCCGTTGAAAATGATGTGCATATTGTTGGGGTATCAAGTTTGGCAGCAGGACATAAAACCCTCGTTCCACAACTCATAGAAGAACTCAAAAAGCTTGGTCGCGAAGACATCATGGTGATCGTCGGCGGAGTGATACCACCACAGGATTATGATTTCCTGTACAAAGCAGGCGCCGTTGCTATCTTCGGACCGGGAACGGTTATTTCTGATGCGGGGATTAAGCTGCTGGAGATTCTGATTGAGTCGAGGAGATAGATGCCCGGATTCCGGACACCAGATGCCAGACTCCTGAAAGTTTGCACAAGTAATATTGTAGGTACTGGGTTACTGGGTTTTTGGTGTAGATAGATCTTCAGGCAAATTTAACATTACTAATAACTTATTGACAATCAATAATTAAATTGCCAAAACTCGATTGATGATTAGTTATTGTGATTATCCGACATCTACATCTTCACCATCTTCCCCGCAAACACTTCGCCACCAATTTGAATCCGATAATAATAAATCCCGGCCGGATACTCTTGGGAATTCCAGTGGTATTCATGACTTCCAATACCCTGGAAGAGTGCAGTGGAATAAATAATCTTCCCAGAGAAATTGAAAATCTGAATAATTACTTTCCTATTAGCATACAGGGTATTATAGACAAAGCAGGTAGATTCTTTGAATGGGTTTGGAAATACATTGATTGACTTATTTACAACTGTTTCCTGAATTTCTTCACTCCACACTGCTCCTCCATTGCTGGTATACAGGATTGTACCGTCATGCCCACTTATCCAACCATTATCCAGATCTGTAAAATAAATACAATTTAATCTATTAGTAGTTTCAGTATTCAGAATTGTCCAGGTATCTCCACCATTATTTGTATGTAGTAACAATCCTGAATCTCCTACAACCCATCCATGGTTATGGTCTAAGAAATGCAGAGCAATTAGATCCCCTTTTACATTAGAATATTGATACTCCCAGGATTCACCGGCATTTGTACTTTTCATCAATATGCCATTATAACCACAAATCCAACCTGTCTGGACATTGATAAAAAACACATCTCGTAGAAGTTCAGTGGTATCAGTATTATATTGCTCCCAGGTTTCCCCACCGTCATGAGTATAAATGATAGTTCCATTTTTGCCTACCGCACAACCAGACAAATCAGAATTGAAGCATATTCCATACAGATGATCATATGTATAATATTCTTGCTCCACCCATATCCCATTTTTCAAGTGCACAATATATCCGGAATTTCCCGCTGCCCAGGCAATATCTTCTGTTAGAAAAGTAAAGTCATTAAGATCTTTTCCAGTGGGAGTATAGAATTCATACTCCCATTCAATTCCACCATTATACGTCACATAGATCCCATCCATTGATAGTAGCCAACCTTTTAGTGAATCTATAAAATATAAATCTCTATTATAGTGGTAAGGTGAATTACAAAGTATTTCCCAGTCTAATCCTCCATTATTTGTTTTCAGTATGTATTCATTGTTTACCGACCATCCGATATTGATGTCAAGAAATTGTATTTGCTTTATAGTGCCTATATAACCATTTACCAGTAATGACCAGTTTATGCCATCCAGAGTGTTATAGATACGACCTCCTTGTCCAGCTGACCATGCAATATTCTTATCATAGCTAACTATAGTGTATAATATTCCTGAGTTATATTGCGTGAGATTCCAGTTAATTCCTCCATCCGTAGTTTTATAAATATGACCATATGCCACATGCCAACCATTGAGGCTGTCCTCGAAGAATAAATCATAAATATTTGAATATTGATGAGTGATTTGCTGAGACCAACTCTGACCACCATCATTTGTATGATAGATATGTCTTTTATCGTTAAACCATCCTATATTTTCATCGAGGAATAAAATTTTCTTATAATCCCATTGAGGTGTATACATATGCAATTCCCAGTTATTTCCTCCATCGGTGGTTTTATATATATACTCTCCGGCAGCCCACCCCAGGGTATCATTTATAAAATGGATATCGTAAGTTTTCTTTCCTCCTGACAGATAATGAGTTTGCCAGCTTACTCCAAAATCATCAGATTTCATTACGAATGCTGCTGAATCATATCCGCCAACCCAGGTATTCTTCCCGTAATTGTCGATACAGGTAAAAGATTTATCCTGCAATATATACCAGGCTTCCCAGTTTAATCCACCATCAATAGTATTGAATAATGCTCCATTCTCACCTGCAATAATTCCCGTATCGGATTTAATAAACCTTATGTCCCACAGATGTTCCTTTGTGCCAAGTGGAATAACTTCCAGGGTATTGCCACCATCTCCGGAATACATTAGTGTTCCGCAATCACCAGCCATCCATACATTGAAAGGATCAATAATTTCAACAGCCTTGATTGTATTACCCTGCGGCAAAGGATTTTGCCATTCCCATTGTGAAAATGAATAAAAACAGGAAATAGTAATGAAAATCAGGATGAGAAATACTCTCATTATTTGATAGATTTCTTATAAAGATATGGAATATTTGTTTGAATAAATAATATCACTCTTTCTGGATTCTTGGTTCTAGGCTCTGGGTACTGGGTGTTAGGGTTCAGTGTAAAATATAATCAGCTTCGTTAGGAGCGATACAAAATTTGCATGAAAGATTGATAAGAGAGCCAAAACCCCGAAGGGGTGATATTATGAATGTATTCTATAATTTTATCATTTTTCCAGCAAAAGATTCATTATTGATTTGAATCCGATAATAATAAATCCCGGCTGGATACTCTTGGGAATTCCAGTGGTATTCATGTGTGCCTGCGCTCTGAGTAGATATATTTGAATGTATTAGACCTCCGGATGAGTTGAAAATATGGATATGGATCTTTGAGTTCGAAACAGAAGAATATTTAATCCGGGTAAAAGTTGAAAATGGATTGGGAAATACAATTGAAACGCGATTAAAATCTTGAGTCGGGTTATCTTCAGTGTTAACAATACCTCCATTTGAAGTATATATAATATTTCCACCCGACCCACCAATCCAGCCAATGTTTTCATCGAAAAAATGTGTGCAATAAAAAGTATTATTAGATGGAGATATCTTTTCTATCCAATCTTCTCCGCCATTTATAGTATGAAGTATTAAACCAGAATTACCGACAGCCCATCCGGTATTGTGATCTGTAAAGTGCACGGCTCTGATTTTTCTGCTTGTATTTGAGTTTTGATGTTCCCATGATTCACCTCCATTTTCGGTTTTGAGAATTACTCCATTGTCACCAACAACCCATCCATTTATCAGATTTACAAAGAATAAATCCATGAGGTCACTTTCTGTTGCACTAATCTGTGATTCCCAATTATCTCCTCCATCTTTTGTGTAAAGTATAGTACCATTATTGCCAACTGTCCAACCCTTTTCAATTGATTTGAACTGAACGCTATTTAGATTTCGATTCAATTGAATATCTTGCTTTACCCAGGTATTTCCCCAATCCTCTGTGTGAAAAATCTTTCCATAGTCTCCTATTGCCCAGCCGTATTTGGGAGTTATAAATGAAAGCTTATTTAAGAAATAAATACTATCCATATACTCCCAGGTATTTCCACCGTTTACGGTTTTTTTGATTCCATAGAAATCAATTAACCAGCCATTTTGATCGTTATAAAAATATATGTCACTTTTCCGGTTATATTTATCAAATATGATAGTATCCCATTCCAGACCACTGTTCTCTGTTTTTAAGATTAGTTCATTATTTATTGCCCAACCAGTGTTTTGATCAATGAAATAAATCTGAGATATACCAAGAATAGATCCTTTTGTTTTTGTTATCCAGCCAGCCGTATCCACAGACATATGCATTTGACCGAAAGATCCGGCAGACCATATGATGGAATCGTTGAATTTTTCAATTGTGTATAGACGGCCTGTTCCAGAAGAAAAGTCTTCATACCAATTGACACCACCATCTGTAGTTTCAAAGACCTGCATATAATTTTGATTACCTACATGCCAACCTGTTAAAGAATCAATAAAACACATGTCAAATATACTATGATACTCCAGGTTGAATTGTGTTTCCCAGGTGGTCCCTCCATCGTAAGTATGATACAATGTTTCTAAAACATTGAACCATCCGTTCTTTTCGTCAAGAAAGAAAAGCTTTTTGTATTTATTAGGAGGGCTATGATACCTGAACTGCCAGTAATCTCCTCCATTTGTTGTTGTATACATTTGATTACCTAAAATCCATCCTACCGAGTCATTAACAAATTGGACCTCGAGACTTATAGTAGTGTATTGAAGTGATTTGTTCATCCAGCTATTTCCACTATCCATAGTTTTCTTTATAAAACCAGTAAATTCAAATCCTGCGATCCAGAATGTATTGCTATTCTTTTCTATGCATGTGAATGTTTTACCTATGCTGTCGTTAAGAGATTCCCAGTTTAATCCTACGTCTATTGTTCTCATCAATACCCCGTTTTCACCTAATATGAAACCAACATTATTTATAAATCCAATATCCCGTAAATTCGAATAAGTACCCAGGAAATGCAATTCCCATGAATCACCACCATCTTCAGTGTGAATTACTGTTCCGCAATCACCAACTGCCCAGATATTATCAGCATCAATTATTTCAACAGCTTTAATGGTATTTCCTTGTGGCAGTGGATTTTGCCATTCCCATTGTGTATATGCAGAAAGAGAGAAAAGGATGAAGAAGATAAGTAGATGTTTTTTCATGATTTGAATAAAGATAATAATCAATTAGCAATAAACAAAATGCAAGCCATCCTTCACCAAGGCTTCAGATTGCAAAGCTGACTACTTGCGGCTTGCAACTTTCTTTTAACTATCTTAGTAAATTCAATTTTACCTGAATCTAATATTTTATTGCCTATGAAACTTACTACGATTAAAGCATTATTATGCTTATCAATGCTTCTGTTGAGCATAAGTATTCTCTCTCAAAATTTCACCAAACATATTGTTACAACTAGCTTTCCTCAACCTTCAGCTGTATTTGCTGCTGATGTGAATGGGGATGGGCTCAACGATATTTTAGGTGCTTCATTTGATAACGGAACAAATGGATATATTAATTGGTGGCGAACAGATACTTCGAAGCCTGGAAATATTATTTTTCATAAAAATATTATAGCCATTGGTTTTCTGGGTGCAAGTTCTGTTTATGCTACTGATGTTGACGGAGATGGTGATACCGATGTTCTTGGCACAGCATTTTGGGCTAATCAGGTATGCTGGTGGGAGAACGACAGTATTATAAATGATACAGTTGTAGTTTTTACGCAACATGTCATCGATACGGGTTATAACAGCCCAACCTCTGTTTATGCAACCGATTTAGATGGTGATGGGGATTGTGATGTGCTCACCGCATCGGATATGGGTAATTCAATTGATTGGTGGGAGAACGACAGTGTCATTGATGGAAATGTAATATTTACAAAACATGTTATTGATGATAATATTGGCGGCCCACAACAAGTGTATGCAACAGACCTGGAAGGTGATGGGGATATAGATGTATTTGGTGCAGCAGGAGATGATAATGAGATTGCCGTCTGGGTAAATGATGGTTCTGAAAGTTTTTCAAAAACTACCATTGATGATGATTTCAATGGAGCCCAATCAGTCTATGCAACAGACCTGGATGGAGATGGATATACTGATGTAGTTGGTGCTGCGGTATTTGACGGTATTATAAAATGGTGGAAGAATGATGGTAGTTATATATTTTACCCCAGCTTTACTGGCTATAATATTTCAAGCATTGATGGTGCATGGGCTGTTTATGCAACCGATGTAAACGGGGATGGCCATACTGATGTGCTTGGTACTGCAGGAAATGATCAGAATTCAGATGTCTTATGGTGGAAAAATGATAAAACCTCTCCTGTACCGGGATTTACTAAATACACTATTGATGATAATTTCGAATTTTCAGAATCGATATATGCAACAGATATTGATGGGGATGGAGATATAGATATCGTCGCTTCTGATGCAAATAATTCTGAAATTGCCTGGTGGAAACAAGAGCCTGGTATTGGATCTGTTGAAGATTTTCAATATGATAAAATAGCAATAAGTTCATATTACTCAAAGCAGACACTTTATATACGGAATCCTGAATATCTAAAAGGAACTATAAGTATTTATAATGTGAAGGGAAGCTCAGTTTTGGAATACACATTAAATGGAAATTTAAATCAGTCGATAAGGCTGCATCCTGAAGTAGGCATATATATAGTTTCTATACAGACAAATAAAGGAATGGTTTGTGATAAAATATGGATACATTAAAAAAAGCATCATGAAAAGATTTATACTAAAAGCCTTTATATCCTTTTTTATAGTTCTTCAGAGCCTTGGCCTTGCTTCGCAATCATTTGATAAACATAAAATTACTGATACATATACCGGTATATGTTCGGTATACGCAACAGACCTGAATGGCGATGGACATACAGACATTCTGGCTGCTTCAGATGAGAATAATGATAATGGTTTTGTTTCCTGGTGGAGGAATAACGGGAACCAGGAATTTACAAGGTATGATATTGATACTACATCCGGCGGTCCACATTCAGTATTTGCAATTGATATTGATGGAGATGGTAATATGGATGTATTATGTGCAACAGGATTGGATAGCACAATTGCCTGGTATAGAAATGATGGAAACACAGGCTTTCCTTCTTTTACAAAGCACTACATTACAGATAATTGTGCCGGGGCGTATTTTGTGCATGCGACAGATGTGGATGGCGATCAGCATACAGATGTTGTAGGAGGTTCTTATTTTAACAACACCATCGATTGGTGGAAAAATGATGGAGGTGCCATCCCTTCCTTTTCAAAACATACGATCGATAACTCCTTCGGAGGGCCATGGTCTGTATTTGCAACTGACCTCAATGGTGACGGGCATACAGATGTTGTGGGGTCCGGTGCTTTCGGAACCAATGAAACATCATGGTGGATAAACAATGATGGTAATGAGAACTTCTTTAAAATTGTCATAGATGATTCCTTTTTTTGCCGCTCTGTTTTTGCCATCGATATCGATGGGGATGGTGATACGGATATACTAGGTGCCGACCCGGGAGATGGATGGAGTGGTTCCGTGAAATGGTGGGAGAATAACGGGGCAAGTATTCCTAACTTTATCGGGCATCTTATAACGAGTGATCTTGGAGGGGCCTGTTCTGCTCTGGCAACTGATATTGATGGGGATGGAGATATGGATATTGTTGTGGCTGCCGGTAATGATGATAATTCAATAAGCTGGTGGAAAAATAATGGTAGCGAGAGTTTTACCAGGCATACCATTGACAATAATTATAATGATGCTTCCTCGGTCTATGCCACCGATATTGATGGTGACGGAAACCTGGATATTGTCGGATCAGCTTCCGGTGATAATGAATTAGCATGGTGGAAGCAGGATCCCGGTATTGGATCTGTTGAAGATTTCCAAAATGGAGAAATTGCAATCGAAATGTATTCCTCAGACCAAACTCTCTATATCCAGAATCCTGAAAATCAAAAAGGAAATGTGAGTATTCATGATATGACAGGAAGGTCTGTTTCTACACATTCATTAAACAGAAATGAAAACCAATCCATAAGCCTGAATCTGGAGACAGGAATCTACATAGTTGTTGTTCAAACTGAAAAAGGGAGTGTAAGTAAAAAGATAATTATAGAATAGAAGCTGTTCATTAAAAGATCTGAACTTTCGAATTGCATAGCCGTTCCGAAGTCCGGAGTCTGGTATCCGGTGTCAGGAATCAGGAATCCATGTCAATGTTGTTCTGCGCCACTATCTCCTTGCTATCCAACTCCATGGCTACAAGATTACCAAATCCTATGCGGTCGTTCATGTAGATACCATTGTCGAGGTCGATGTATTTGTATGAATTACCTTTTTTTAGATGGTATATAAGCTCCAGATTGATTGGTACATGACCATGGATTAGCGTACGGTTGTTAATTTTTTCCGGTTGGGGTTTGAAATCGCGGAGCCATAATATGGATTGCTCATCTTCGAAAGGATCGTCATTGTCGAAGTTCAGGCCTGCATGCACCAGTACAAAATCTTCCAGTTCAATAAATAATTCCAACTTGGCAAGCCAGTCGATATATTCTTTAGGAAAATCCTGAAGGTTCTTAACACCAAAGCTTTCAAGGGTCTCTTTTCCTCCGAATTTTTTCCACTCTTCTTTCATGTGGTTTTTGGATTTGATCCCAAGGAAACTTTTTCTTTCAAATTCAGCTTTATAGGCTTTGATAAGATAATCCTCATGGTTTCCTTTGAGCAGCCTGACGTTATATTCATCTTCCTGCAGCTTTCTTATAATATCAATCACCCCTTTTGAATCCGGTCCCCTGTCAATATAATCACCCAGGAAGTAAAGCCAGTCATGCTTTGTAGGCTTGATATGATAATCAAGTAATGATTTTAGTGTTTTAGAACAGCCATGTATGTCGGGGATCACCCATCTTTTCGCCATAGGTTATTTCTTTTTAGCCTGATTAGCAACCTGTTCCATAAGTTTTTTAATGATCTCAGGATCACCAAGGAAGTAGTCTTTTTGTAGAACCAGATCATTATCAAATTCAAAAACATAAGGTACACCCGTTGGAATATTGAACTTCAGGATTTCATCCTCGCCCATATTTTTCAGATATTTCACTACAGCACGCAGACTGTTTCCGTGTGCTGCCACCAGTATCTGATCAAATTTTTGAAGTGAAACTGCAATATCATTTTGCCAGTATGGAACCATACGATCAACAACATCTTTTAAGCATTCTGTCATTGGAATTTGTTCATGGGTAAGTGCCACATATCTTGGATCATGGGTGGCGCTCCTTGGATCATCCGCTCTTAATGGTTCTGGTGGTATATCATAGCTTCTTCTCCATAAGAGCACCTGTTCATCACCAAATTTCTCAGCAGTTTCTGCTTTATTTAGTCCTTGTAAATTCCCATAGTGTTTTTCATTCAGGCGCCAGTTTTTATAAACTGGAATCCACATCTGGTCCATCTCTTCCAGTGTGAGCCAAAGGGTTTTTATTGCACGGGTAAGGTATGATGTATAGGCCAGATCAAAGCTGTATCCTTCTTCTTTCAAAACCTTACCGGCCTCCAGGGCCTCTTTAACGCCCTTTTCAGAAAGACCCACATCGGTCCATCCGGTAAACCTGTTTTCTTTATTCCAGACACTCTCACCGTGCCGAAGCAATACTATTTTTTTCATGTCAAATGTTTCTCGCAGATTTAACTGATGGCGCGCGTCTCTGACGCGCGCTATCATAATGATTTTGAATATACAAAATTCTATTCAACAAAAATAAACAATTCCATTCTAACTCACTTTATTTTTCTAAATTCGCAAGAGTCTTTACGAACATGCTCACAATGATAAATTACAGAAAGCTTAACAACTTAACCGGCTGGCTTGTTTTCATAATTGCCACTCTTGTTTATTTTTCAACTTTAGAACCTACAACCAGTTTCTGGGATTGTGGTGAATATATTGCCACTGCATATAAACTACAGGTGGGTCATCCACCCGGTGCTCCATTTTTTCAATTGCTGGGAAGGTTTTTCTCTCTATTTGCCTTTGGCGATGTTTCCCAGGTAGCACTGATGATAAATGCCATGTCGGCATTATCGAGTAGCTTCACTATCTTATTTCTTTTCTGGACCATTACCCATCTTGCGCGCAAGATAGTTGTTAATAATGGTGAGATCAATAAGATCCAAAGCTGGACTATCATTGCTGCCGGAATTGTAGGTTCTATGGCATATACTTTTTCAGATTCATTCTGGTTCTCAGCTGTGGAAGGTGAGGTTTATGCTATGTCATCATTCTTCACTGCTATAGTTTTTTGGGCTGCACTGAAATGGGAAGAAGTAGCCAATGAAAAGCATGCAGATCGCTGGCTCATTCTTATTGCTTATCTTATTGGTTTGTCGATAGGGGTTCACTTGCTTAATCTCTTAGCCATTCCTGCAATAACTCTTATTTATTTCTTTAAGAAATATAAAAAGCACAGCGCTGGAAATATAATAATATCACTACTGGTATCCTTTGTAATTCTTGCAGGAATAATGTTCGGTATCATTCCTGAAACCATCAGCCTATTTGCCAAGACAGAGCTGATATTTGTCAATACATTTGGCTTACCTTTTAACACAGGAACAGTATTCTTCTTCCTCCTGATTGTTTCATTGCTCATCCTGGCAATATTCCATACCTCAAACCCAACGAAGAAACTTAATACTATTATTATAATCCTTGGTGCTATCCTCGGAATATTATTCATATTAGAAAGTGATGGAGCTGCTTCATTATTTTTCAGGGTTATTATTTTAGCCGCTATTGTAACTTTCTTTTATTATTCCAGGAAACGGAAAGCTATGCAACAATCGGTTTTACTGGGTATTGTATTTATCCTGATAGGATATTCATCATTTGTAATGCTGGTAATACGATCCAATGCAGACACCCCTATCAATGAGAACAGTCCAAAAGATGCGATAAGTTTACTCTCATACCTTAACCGTGAACAGTATGGCACATGGCCCATTATTAACGGACAATATTACAATGCACCTGTTGTGGAAAGAAAGGATGGTAATCCAACCTATGTGAAAGATTATGCTAAGAAGAAATATGTAATAAGCAATATGAAAAAAGGGGAAGTGGCTGTTTATGATGAAAAATATAGCACTTTCTTTCCCAGGATGTGGGATAATTCCGAAGCTCGCTTTGCACAACAATACAAGCAGTGGGCCAGCATAAAGAGCGATCCTGAAAATAAACGGGTTCCAACTTTTGGAGAGAACCTGAGATTTTTCTGGCGATACCAGGTCAAGCATATGTACTGGAGGTATTTCATGTGGAATTTTACAGGCCGGCAGAATGATCTGCAGGGGCATGGTGACCTTGTTAATGGAAACTGGTTGAGTGGGATCAAATTTATTGATGAATGGCGACTGGGGCCGCAGGATAATCTTCCCGAATCAACCCGCAACAAAGCCAGAAATACTTTTTATTTCCTTCCGTTGATTTTAGGATTAATAGGATTGTATTATCAGTTCAAAAGAAATTACAAAGATGGGCTGGTTGTGAGCTTGTTGTTTTTTATGACAGGCCTGGCCATTGTAGTCTACCTGAACCAACATGCACCACAACCCAGGGAAAGGGATTATGCATTTGCAGCTTCATTCTATGGCTTTGCCATCTGGATGGGTTTTGGATTGATCTCCCTGGTAAACCTTGTGGGAAAAGTTATAAAACACGAGTTGGCACTTGCCATAGTATTTCCTATTGTCTTAATAACTGTTCCAATAAATATGGCTGATGAAGGTTGGGATGACCATACCCGTGCAGGACGATATACTGCGCTGGAAGTAGCTAAAAACTACCTTAATTCCTGTGCGCCTA
Organism: uncultured Bacteroidales bacterium; assembly: GCA_964508895.1. Classification (GTDB taxonomy): domain Bacteria; phylum Bacteroidota; class Bacteroidia; order Bacteroidales; family B18-G4; genus M55B132. Next base: position 26,943 of record CAZDWF010000002.1, on the reverse strand, counting down.
ATTCCATTATTTTTACTAACGGTGATAATGATACCTTTCCGCTCTGGTATGCCCAGGAAGTGGAAGGTGTACGAACAGATGTGAGAGTATGTAACCTCAGCCTGTTTAATGGTGACTGGTATGTTGACCAGATGGGTAAAAAGGTTTATGACTCTGAAAGGATGCCATTCTCACTTACCAAAGATATGTACAGACAGGGCACAAGGGATGCTGTTTACCTTGTGGAGAATGAGAAGATAAAAGATTATGTGGATATTAAAGAATTATTTGACCTTCTTAATGAGAATGAAGGCCACTTCAAACTCAAAACAGGAAAAGAAGTTTATGATTATTTCCCTACCAAGAAGTTCAGGATAAAAGCAGATTCAGCTACAATTATGCAATACAAAGTGCTTCCTGAAAAATATGCCGATCAGATTGAGGATGTAAAATGGAATATTGACGCTATTGGAATCTCCAAAAGTCAGGTAATGGTGCTCGACTTCCTGGCTCAGAACAACTGGAAAAGACCTGTTTATTTCTCTATTACAACAGGAGATGATGCATACCTGGGATTACAGGATTACTTTATTCAAGAAGGAATGGCTTATCGCCTGGTCCCTGCAAAGATCAAGAGTCCTGATCATCAAATTGCTGCTATTAATACCAATATAATGTATGATAACCTCATGAATAAATTTACCCTGGGATTAAGTGGGGAACAAATTAATGTGAATGAGGATAATTACAGGGCATCCATGAATATGAGAAATATTTACAGCAGACTTGCAAAAGCCCTTGTCATGGAAAATAAACCCGATTCAGCAGAACAAGTTGTTGATAGATTGATAGAAATTGTTCCTGATGAAGCAGTTTTATATGATTTCTTCATGGTACCTGTTGCTGAAGTATATTATGATATAGGTGCTGATGAGAAAGGAGACGCTATACTACAGAGATTATATGAGATCACCCATCAGAACCTTCAATATTATTTCCGTTTTACAGGAAGCAATGCTGAAAAGATTGATATGCAGCGCCAACATAATCTTGCCATGATAAGAGAGATTTATCAGACAGCAGAAAGAAAAGGCAGAACAGAAATCGCTACAGAGGCAAAATCAGTCTTCGACATGTATTACCAGAGATATATTGGCGGACCATATTAAACTAATTAAATTGAATTACTTTAAACCATCACTAATAGTAAAACGCTTTTACGGGCCTAACCTGATCTGGTCAGTAAAAGACAAACGAAATACCGTATATCTTACTTTTGATGATGGCCCTATTCCTGAAGTAACTCCCGATGTACTGAATATCCTGGAAGAATATGATGTAAAGGCCACTTTCTTTTGTGTTGGGCATAATGTATTTAAAAATCCTGCACTGTATAAGCAGATCCAGGAAAGAGGACATAAAACTGCCAACCACACCTACAATCACCTTAACAGCTGGAAAACAACATTTCAGGAATACATTGACAATGTGAAGAAATGTGCTGAGTTCATTGAATCTGATCTGTTCAGACCTCCTTATGGCAGGATTACACGAAGGCAATCAAAGATTCTCAGACGAAACTATAAGATCATAATGTGGTCGGTACTCAGTGGTGATTTCAAAACCGATACTACCAAAGAACAATGTCTGGAAAATGCCCTGAATATTGATGGAAATGGAAGCATTGTGATCTTTCATGACAGTATTAAGGCGAAGGAAAAGGTGATGTATACACTTCCTGGGTTTATTGAAGGATGTTTGGAGAGAGGATATTCTTTTGAGTTATTATAACATCCGATAGAATTGGGTAATAGTTGGCTGTGCGCCAAGGCTGAAGCTAATGCGTAATCGTTCAGTTTTCGATTCCAATCCTCATCTGCCACTGCAATAACATATGATGTACAATTTCATATAAATATCAGCTTATTGCATGGATCAAATAGGGAATATGGAATCGGCCGTAGGGAATAAGGAATTCTTGAGCACTTTAAAGTTCAATGAAGTAAGTTAAAGTCAGGTAAAGTAAATTAAAGTATTTAGAGTTTCGTAATGCCCCTTACGACAGGAAACTACTTATGCACATTCCTCACAAACTCCTCTACTTCCGGCACTCCACCCTGATAAACCAAATATCCATTATATGGTTCTCTTGGTGTGATCTCATCGTTGACAGGAGTTAGCATCATGCGTTTTACCTCTGCAGGATCATCGGTCTGGGCAAGGATCCAGCTAAGTTTGACCCATGCTACTTCAGGAAGCATATTTCCTGTAGGGATGATTCCCTTTGCCATCATGTCGCGGCCGGTATCGTATACGAACATATGAACATAGCCCCATATGGTCTGTAAGGTCATAAACATATGAACACCTTTTGCATGTGCTCTTTCTATGGCGGGATAGAGTTCCTTGTTTACATGACCAAGGCCTGTTCCTACTATTATAATACCCCTGTATCCTGCATCAACCAGCGCATCAATAGTGTCTGGTTTCATTCCCGGATAGTAATAAAGCATGGTAACCTCATCGCTAAAGTAAGGCATGATCTTCACATTGCGGTCTTTGCGTCTGTGGCGGTATTTTTTATGGATTGGAATGATCTCTTTCCTGTTTACCCTTGCAATCGGAGTGTCTCCAATAGTACGGAATGTGGAGCGGTAGGATGAATGCATTTTTCTCACACGGGTACCTTTGTGGAGCAATCCGTATTCATCAGAAGTTGGACCGAACATACAAACCATCACCTCTGCAATATCAGAATTTCCTGCAGCATTCATAGCATGCATCAGGTTCAGGGCAGCATCGGAACTGGGTCTGTCTGATGACCTTTGTGATCCTACAAGAACAATAGGTACCGGTGGATTCTGTATCATAAAGGTAAGTGCAGCTCCTGTATGGTGAAGGGTATCTGTTCCATGGCCGATTACAATTCCATCTATGCCGTTTTCTATCTCTTTTCCGATAGCTTTTGAGAGTTCTATATACTGCTTTGGTCCCATGTTTTCACTAAACACCGCAAACACTTTTTCCGTTTCCAGATTGCAGATATCTGCCAGTTCAGGAACGGCTCCGTATAGCTCTCCTGGTGAGAAAGCAGGGATTACAGCTCCTGTTCTATAATCAAGACGGGATGCTATAGTACCTCCTGTTCCAAAAAGCTTAACTGCTGGTAATCCGGGAGTTGTTGGAAATTCTTTTTCGGGAATTTTATAGTTGGCCTTTTTGTAGCCTTCTTCCTTCATAGAGGTAATAGTACGGATGTCAATTCCTACGTTGTAACCTGTAATGATCTTCATTACAATGTGCTTATCATCATCGTTCTCAGCACGAGGTAAAATAGTTCCTTTAAAAGTTCCACGTGTGGTTTCAGCAACTGCCTGCCCCCAAACCCTGGTATTATATTTCTTTAGGATCTCCAGTGCGTCTCCTTTATATCCCTGGAAAAAATCATCACTCATGATAATCCGTTTTATATTTTTTAAATTTCTTTTTTCAATTGATTCATAGGTATATTACCCAGTGCGGTTGGCCTCAATTCACCCATGATCCAGTTTGTTCCCCTTCCATCTTCTTTTGATCTTCCGATCTCATTAAATTTATTTTTCAGGAAAGGAATATTTTTCAGGATCTGTTCTTTATCCAGTTTCTTGAAATTGATCACAGTAAGAACAGAGGTGAAATCCATTTTTGGATTTTCATAAACCACTGGAAGCATCTTCTCAGCAAGTTCAACTTCAATTTCTTCCTGCAGGAGATATCTGAACAATGCATAAATAATCTTAAAGTTAAACTCTTCTGCCGGAACATAATGTCCTTCTACGAATTTTAATAGCTGTCCGAAAAACCTCCCCACAAACTTTGGATCTATATTCAGATCTTCCACTATCCTGAGAATTAACGGATAATGGTTTTTTGAAAATATGTAGTTATAGGTATCTTCCGGAATTCCCCATTCCTTCATTTTATTATACCTGTCGATAATATCATCGGGGATATTCTTCTCAAGCTTCTTGATGTATTCATCTTCCAGAGGTATAGGAGCTGAATCTGTATCAGGATACATGCGGTCGGCACCGGGAAGGACTCTTTCAAATATGGTAGTGCCGTCTTCAAATGATTTTCTTGTTTCATTTGGAATACCTTTGAAAGCCATCTGGCAGCGCTCTTCAATAGTTTCGAGTGCTGTTTTGATATCATCTTCCGGTCCCCAGAAAACGATCATCGCATCATCATCCCCTGACTTCAGCTCTTTAGCAAGTGATTGCCAGTCTTTTTGAGATATCACAGCTTTAAAAGCCTCAGTATGGGTCATATTTGGCTTTTCAATACAAGCGATAACTTTCAGGCGATCTGTAATCTCATTGGCAAACATTTTCCCTGGCTGTGTAAAATGTGAGAGCATACCTCTGAATCCCGGGAGATTTACAGCGTACACTTTAACTCCATTCTTTTTGGCTTCTGTCAGAGGTTTATATCTGAAATTATATGCGTGAGGATTAAGCTTTTTAGAAGTCATTTTCCATTTTTCAGGATCTTTAACTTTTGCTTTGAGCTCTTCTCTCATATTCAGTAATGCCCACTGTCTGAAACATTCATTATGTGTAAGTTCAGGTATCCATTTTGTGTGAGCCACACCTTTGATCTCAACTCTGGATCCTCCTCGACAACTTACATTCACATCTTCCCTTCCGGCTCCCATTCCTGTTCTTACTTTTCCTGTAGAACGGTTCAAAAAACGGATATAGTTATTGGCTTCCATCACTTCATCAGGATTTGTACAATCGGGATATGTCACTGTTTCAATAAGTGGCATACCAAGTCTATCCGTCTTATATACTCTCACATGTCCAATATCGCTGATCTCACGACATGAATCTTCTTCAAGACTAAGTTGTATCAGACGAATATTCCTATTCTTAAGAGGAATCTCCCCTTCAACGCCGATGATTGCTGTTCTCTGAAATCCAGTTGGGATACTTCCATCAAGATATTGTTTACGGGTTATATGAACTTCGCCCACAATATTTAGTTTAGATAAAAGACTTATCTCAATTGCGATCTCCAGGGCCTGTCTGTCGATAGGAAATGGAGGTGTGTCATCCACTTCGTAGGTACAAGCTGTTTCATTTTTTATCCGGTAGATTATTTCTTTACGTGTTTTAAACTCCATAAGAGCAGTACCATCGTATTCACCAAGTTCACTAAGTGTTGGCCTCATATGACGGATTACCTCTGCGTCGTAATCTTCGCTTTTGTTGTACTGTCCTGCCGGGCATCTGCAAAAGAGTTTCTCATCAGTGAGAAGCTGCTGGTGGACTTCCAGTCCTGACATAAAGCCTATCCTATCGTAATCATCCTGAGTAGCATCTTTTCGGGTGACATATCCGGTCTTTTCCTTGCTGGCTAGAAAGTTTTGTTTTGGATCGAGTTTTTTCATGAAATAAATGACTAATCGTTGTGTAAAACAAGATTGAAAATTAGAAGTGCCAAATGTACTAAAAAAGTGAATAGTGAATGGTGAATAGTGAACAGATTCGTGCAATGATCTGATCCTATTGCTAACAAAACTATCATTATTCCACAATAATCAATAACTGAATTTTCTTCTTAAGTGCTTGTTTATTTATACGTTATAATAATATACTAAAAATGATTCAGGTTCTACCGGAACACATTAATACTAAAATAATAAAGTAATGATAAAATACTTAACCGCAATAGACGCAAAGGAAGGCGCAATTGACGCAAAGAGTTCATAATATGAATGAAAATGAAATATCCAGAATAACATACTTCGCCGCTCTTGAAATTCATAAAGCTTTAGGACCAGGATTACTTGAAAGCTCTTATGAGGAATGCCTATTTTATAAATTAAAGCAATCAAACCTCTATGTTGAGAAACAAAAGTCATTGCCCTTGGTTTTTGAAAATGTAGTAATGGAAATTGGCTATAGAGTTGATTTATTAGTTGAACATAAAGTAGTAATCGAAGTAAAATCAGTTGAGGCTATTAATGATGTACATCTAGCTCAAGTCTTAACATATCTGAAACTCTCAAATTGTAAACTTGGATTACTTATCAATTTTAACGTTGCACTTATGAAACAAGGCGTTCGACGTATTGCACTAAATCTATAGCGTCCATTGCGCCTTCCTTTGCGTCTATTGCGGTTAAAAACTTCATCACATCACTTTTTCTTACATTTGAATAAAATTCCACGAATGACACAAAGTACATTTCATATAATTATCTGGATCTGGATTGGTATAGGTATACTTACTTTCCTGCTTTTACTCAAAATTCCTGCTCCTTATGGTCGGCATACAAAGTCAGGCTGGGGTCCGATGATCAATAATAAGATGGGATGGTTTATTATGGAGCTTCCTGCTTTGATAGTTCCAGGTATTTTCTTTTTTACCGGAAATGCAGAAAAAGCACTTCTATCCTGGATATTTTATGGAATCTATACACTACACTATATTCACAGAGTATTTATTTTCCCCTTCAGGCTTAAAACCAGAGGCAAGAAAATGCCAATTTTAATAGTGATGCTGGCTATCTTCTTCAATCTTGTAAATGGCTTTATACTGGGTTACTTCCTGGGTAATTTTGCTGATTATGCGGATAGTTGGATCTACTCCATTCCATTTATTGCTGGTGCAATTGTATTTTTTATTGGAGCTGCAATCAATATTAGTGCGGACAGCAAACTTATAAACCTCCGGAAAAGTGATCCTTGCAAATATCAAATTCCTTACGGTGGTCTTTTTAACAAAGTATCCTGTCCTAACCATTTTGGAGAGATCATTGAATGGGTTGGCTATGCGATTATGATGTGGAATATTGCAGGTGTTTCCTTTGCAGTATGGACTGCAGCCAATCTAATTCCAAGGGCTATAAGTCATCATAAGTGGTATAAAGAGAGATTTCCTGACTATCCTGGAAAGCGGAAAGTATTTATTCCTTATCTGTTTTAGAAATATTTGAATATTTGGTCATTAGAAATATGTAATTTTACAAAAACCCCGGAACTATGATTAAAAAATTTCTGTTTCTTATACTAGCTTTAAGTTTTCTGGCATCCTGCGAAAAATATGCTGAAAAAACTCAAACTTATCCTAAAAATATAATCCTGATGATCAGTGATGGCTGTGGTGAAAATCATATTCTGGCAACTAATTATTTCATGGATGGGGTAGCTGAATCTCAAGCATATCAAAAATTTGATGTGAATTTGTTTATGAGTACATACCCTGCAATTACTTCTAAAATTCAAGGAAGTAATGATCTTAAGAATTATCATACAGGATATATCTCTGAACCTGCATGGACTGATCAGGAATATGTAAAACAGGGATTTACAGGATCTGCTGCTGCTGCAACTTCAATGTACACAGGAAAAAAAGCTGCAATGAAAGCTGTTGGAGTAGATATTGATTCATCCTATTTAAGAAGCATTGCAGACCGTGCAATTGAGTTGGGAAAATCTGTTGGAGTTGTAAGCTCTGTTCCTCTTTCTCACGCTACTCCAGCATGTTTGGGAGCTCATAATATCAGTCGTTATAATTACTCTCAAATAGCAAATGAAATGATCATCGACAGTAAATTTAGTGTGATTATGGGATGTGGACATCCCTATTATAATGATAATGCAGAACATTCAGATACTATTATAGAGGCAGATCATGTCGGAGGAATAGGTACGTGGAACAATTTAAAAAATGGAGTGGCTCAATTTGATTCCACAACAATAAACGAAAATAATATTGTGCAGGATATTGATGGTGATGGCAATCCTGATCCATGGGTATTAATTTCTGATAGCATTGAATTTGTAAACCTGGCTGAAGGAAAAGCTCCTAAAAGATTAATAGGAATACCTAATGCACATTCTACACTGCAAGGATTGAGACGAATGAACTTAAGGACGGATGAGACCATGCCTTTCGAACTTGCTTTCAACAAAAATGTACCTACACTGAAAGATATGACTCAAGCTGCTTTAAACGTATTAGGCAACAACAAGAATGGATTTCTTGTAATGATAGAAGGGGGTGCTGTAGATTGGGCAGGACATGGAAATATGATTGAAAGGGTTATTGAAGAAGAGGATGATTTTAACAATTCCGTTAAAGCAGTCATTAAATGGATAGAAGAAAACAGCAGCTGGGATGAAACATTGCTTATCGTGACAGGAGATCATGAAACCGGTTACCTTGTCGGACCAGATTATCCCGGAGATGATCTTCCAAAAAATTACCAGGTAGAAAATAATGGAAAAGGGAAGCTTCCTGGTCATCAGTTTCTCAGTAGAAACCATACCAATCATTTAATTCCATTTTTTGCAAAAGGACCAGGCAGTGAATTATTCCTGCGTTATGCTGATGAAACTGATTACAACCGTAATGCATACATCAACAATACTGAAATAGCACAATCAATTTTCAGTATTTGGGATAAGTATAAAAAGGCAGAGCCCAAAATCGATAAGAGTAAAATTGTTAAATAAGTCCTGATTCAATTTTATTGATAACAGGAAAAGAGTACATTTTCAGGAAGTGATCCGATAGCTTTTCTCTTTCTCCAATAAGTTTGCCAAGGCTGGCATTATAATATTCCAGGAAAGAAGATTTTTCCTCAGAAGTATACTGATCTTTAAATCTCTCACCAAATAGCATATCATATGCAACATAATTGGAAGGCCATAGCTTATAGTTCCTGTATATTTCTTTATCAATTATTCCTGATAATGCATTAAAGCTCTCATTGATGTTTTTCTTATTATCAATATCAGATAGTTTATAATTAATAACATTACCAATTCTCATATGGATTTTGCCTTTGGGCTGGATTAATCCGGTAGCCATACTCTTAGTATCTTCCCCTGGTTTTTTCACATACTGCCCCTTGGTTGTCTCATAAATTTCCTGAACCTTAAGAACATCGCATGGTTCTATCTCATAAGATGTGCTTACAGGGACAATATTCAGGTCTTTGAAATCATCAACAATGCTGCCCTTGCCACTCATATTAAGCATTTTTAAAAGGGCACTTTCAGTTCTATCATTTCCGTCTTTAGCCCTTCCATTTCTCTGAGCAATCCATACCGACATACCTTTTTCTGTAACCGACTTCCTGATATAATTAGAAAGCACTGAAGACGATCGCAGTAGCTCCCTGGCTGTTCCGCTCCTTTCAACAGGGATCATTTTATTTGCTTTACCCAGGTCTGAAATAAGATCGTTAACCATCAGGTTTTTCCCGATCGACATTTCGCTGGTTTCAAGATCAAGGTCAATAAGCAAAACCTGTAACATTCCTGAATCGAGAATAATATCCCTGTGGTTTCCTATATATAGATATGATTTTTCAGGATCAATATTTTCAGTTCCGCTGGTTGTATAATCCGTTGAGCTTCTTTGTACAATTGATCGTATCATATTAGCCATAAACCTCCTCTGGAAATCTCTTGTTGATTTACAGCTTAGTAAAATATCTGCAATTTCAGATACTTCTCTGTCGGGAAAAGCATAGGGAATCAATACAGGAAAGTTTTCATCCGAAACAATACGTTTCATTATTTCAGGAACTTCCTGTTCTGAATAAGGTTTTAATTCAATATCTGTCATGAATACCTCTATTTAAAATAATAGAAGTGGCAAAGTTAGTAAAATACTACTTAAGCTTTTTCAAAATAAAACCTGCAAAAGTTTTACCACATTTTGCATAGGCTTCACCAATACGAACTCCTGTGTCATAATCACTACCGCCGTATGTTCTTCCGGGAGCCTTGATCAAATCGATGATACATAAAATTTTATCAGGGTTTGCTGTTTCCACAAAAATGGCTTTAGCAGATATATATGCATTTCTCCTGCTTATACCAATATTATATCCCGGCTCTATAAAATAAGTATCGAAAATCAAAGTATACTTTGCATCAGTATAATGATTACCAATCTGGAGGTTGATCTTATCAAGGTATTCATTCATTAATTCTTCAAATTTTACTTCATAATGCTCGTCCCTGTCAGCAATCCATGCTTTATGCCAGGCATCACCTCTTCCTGGTTCTTTCTTATTATAATCCCTAACTTTTTTATTAACATAGTCCTCTTCTTTGTCAAACTTTCCCACTCCCAAATTATCGTAAACAAACTTCACATGTAGTTCTGTTTGACCTTTTAAAAAGTTGAGATCTCCCTGTTTAACTTTGACCTTTTGAGCGTTTGAACTAAACACAAATGCAATAACACACAGTAATACAACTATAAGCTTCTTCATAATTCCAAGTTTTATTTAATTAATATTCACAACTTCCATTGTGTTAAAAATAGTAAAAATAATTGGAGAATTTGCTATCAGTAAATTTAATAAAAAATATAAACATTTACTTGCAACTGCATCTTGTATCTTGCATCTTGTATCTTTTTTTTTTATTTTTATAAAAAACTTGTTAATCCAAATTTATCTGATATGAAAAAGTTATTTGCCACTTTTATCATTTGTTCCTTTCTTTTTGTCAATTCTGTTTCAGCTCAATCTCCTGTTAGTTTCATCATGAATGTAAGTCCGGCCAGCTTCCTGGTTAGTATTAACATGGATGGGTTCCAGGTATCAAATACAGGAAGCGGAACCTTCTGGTCTATAAGATATGATGAGATAAGCGGAGGATCTTCATATACACCACACATGAATTTTGGTGTTTCTATCAACACTTCAATTGTATTTATTGAGATAACAGGAGGCGGTGGATTCCTATATAACAATGCCTTTTACGGGCCCACATACAGAGGAGATATAGCTGTACGTTTCAGACCTGCTACTGTTTTTACAATTGGCATGCATGGAGGCCCTATGTTCGGAAGCTTCACCTGGGCACCAGATGGTGGTTTTACTGATGACAATGACGTGAAGTTTGACAGTTTTCTTGGTTATACATTTGGCCCTACTATATCTGTTGGGAAATCCGCTAATTTTGTTTTCTCTGTTGACTACATGATGGGTTCAATGGATGTTGACACGTACAATGGGTGGACAGCCAACAGGTCAGAATTGGATCTATCAGGGATCATTGTTAGTTTTGGATTTTTACTCCGAATACCCTATCCTGACAAATATTAAAGAATAGTAATAAAAAGGCTGTCCTGATTTATTTCAAGACAGCCTTTTCTTTTTTACTCAAATTGCTTTCTCCACTGTTTGTATTTCTTTTTCTCAACTTCCTTTATTACATTATAATATGTTTTAGCCCAATAATTCCTGAAACCAAAGCCACCTGCTTTTCCTGAAAGTTTATCAGCAAATAAAACCTTTCTGCTTTCTATATCAAAAAAAGTAACCCACATGGTCCCTTCCTCTATATATTTATTAAAGGATTCCATAATGAAAACTATTCCCATACCTGATTTACCCTCAGATCTATACTCACTAATTATTGATTTCACTTCATCCTCAGAAATACTGTAATTATTGTCAGCTGTAACCAGATCATCTATCTCAGGCAACTTGTTCCTTTCATTAATAACATCGAGGTAATAATCTACATTTTGTTTATTAAAAGCTTTTCCGATGTTATATTTTTCAGGTTCATTAAGTACCAGGTAATTCCAGGAACTAAAAAACTGATCTTTGATGGCCTGGGTATCATTAAATCCTTCAGAACCTATCAGTTTGACCTTTGAAAAATCCAGTCCGTACCAGGTACAGCTGCTTAAGTTAAATATATTTGTCACATTTTGACTGAAAGCTGTTGGTGCAAAATAAAGTACCAAAGCGAGAATTAGAATTAATTTTTTCATAATATTGATGTTTATGTTCGATTTTAACAGATAGTTATTGGGGTATTGGCAGTGAGCTAATAATCTATTATTATTGAGTGCTTATAGAATTAATAAATGATCAACAAAATACCAGATCAAATATAATCAATAATATTACTAAACACTAATGGCTAAACACTACCTTCTATCAATAAAGCTAATAGCTTTTCTATTTTCTTCAGGGAACTTTATCTTTTCAATATCTTTCTGACTTTCAAAGCTGATTACTGGTGCCACGCGCAATTTTGCCCTGAAATGGTCCTTAAGTCTTTTTTCAAAATCAGCACTCATTTCTTTAGTATCAATACGGATCATTATCTCATCAGTTCCTATATCATTAGTATAAACTTCCACAACATAATGGCGGATTTCCGGAATATTATCCAATATATCGTACAATGCAGGGGGGTAAAGAGTAGTACCTTTAAACTTGATCATTTGTTTCATACGTCCTATGACAGGTCCTAACCTCATTGTTGTTCTACCACATTTACATGGGTCGTTAAAGTGATAGCAAATATCTCCTGTTTTAAACCTTAATAAAGGTATACCTTCCACACCCAAAGTAGTGATTGTAACTTCACCGGCCTCTCCTTCTTTAACAGGATTGTCATTTTCATCAAGAAATTCAACGATAATCAATTCAGGATGATGGTGACCACCACATGCATATTCACATTCAGTGAATGCGGTCGCCATCTCAGTTGATGCATAAGTTGAGTATAGTTTAATATCCCATTTTTCTTTGATCTTTTCTCCAAGTGTTGTCAACGAAAAATCCGGGTTTCTCAAGGGTTCACCAATACAAATGGCCTTTTCAACAGAAGCAGATTTATAATCTATTCCATTTTCCTCTGCCCATTCAATCAGCTTAAGTAAAAATGAAGGAACTGTAATAAATGAATTTGGTTTTACTCTGTTTATAGTATCCCATTGCAGCTCAGGCATGCCATTTCCTACGCGAACAATACCTGCACCAAGTTTCCTTGCGCCCAGGAAATATGCCAATCCTGCCATAAACCTTCTGTCGATAGTAGTCATCAGCTGGTAAATATCATCTTTACTGCCTCCGGCACATAAGAAGGAAACGTATTCATTGTATGCTAGCCTATCAAGGTCTTTGTCTGTCATCACAAAAGTAACCGGATCACCCAGTGTTCCTGAAGTTGTAACAATATCTATGATTTTTTCAGCTGGCACGCAAATAAAATCCTGATTAAACTTATACAGATCATCTTTAGTAGTAGCAGGAATTATAGAAAGATCTGAAATACTTTTTATTTTCAAAATATCAACTTTATATTTCCTGAAATGCTTTTTATAAAATGTTGAATTATTTTGCAAATAGCTTAAAAACTCCGGCAATCTTTCATTTTGATAATCAGAGATGTTATCACGACTCTGATATTCAATTTTTGGAAACATATTACTCATCTTTCACCTTTTCAAGTTTATCTTTAATTGCATCTCTTCATATACACCACACATGAATTTTGGTGTTTCTATCAACACTTCAATTGTATTTATTGAGATAACAGGAGGCGGTGGATTCCTATATAACAATGCCTTTTACGGGCCCACATACAGAGGAGATATAGCTGTACGTTTCAGACCTGCTACTGTTTTTACAATTGGCATGCATGGAGGCCCTATGTTCGGAAGCTTCACCTGGGCACCAGATGGTGGTTTTACTGATGACAATGACGTGAAGTTTGACAGTTTTCTTGGTTATACATTTGGCCCTACTATATCTGTTGGGAAATCCGCTAATTTTGTTTTCTCTGTTGACTACATGATGGGTTCAATGGATGTTGACACGTACAATGGGTGGACAGCCAACAGGTCAGAATTGGATCTATCAGGGATCATTGTTAGTTTTGGATTTTTACTCCGAATACCCTATCCTGACAAATATTAAAGAATAGTAATAAAAAGGCTGTCCTGATTTATTTCAAGACAGCCTTTTCTTTTTTACTCAAATTGCTTTCTCCACTGTTTGTATTTCTTTTTCTCAACTTCCTTTATTACATTATAATATGTTTTAGCCCAATAATTCCTGAAACCAAAGCCACCTGCTTTTCCTGAAAGTTTATCAGCAAATAAAACCTTTCTGCTTTCTATATCAAAAAAAGTAACCCACATGGTCCCTTCCTCTATATATTTATTAAAGGATTCCATAATGAAAACTATTCCCATACCTGATTTACCCTCAGATCTATACTCACTAATTATTGATTTCACTTCATCCTCAGAAATACTGTAATTATTGTCAGCTGTAACCAGATCATCTATCTCAGGCAACTTGTTCCTTTCATTAATAACATCGAGGTAATAATCTACATTTTGTTTATTAAAAGCTTTTCCGATGTTATATTTTTCAGGTTCATTAAGTACCAGGTAATTCCAGGAACTAAAAAACTGATCTTTGATGGCCTGGGTATCATTAAATCCTTCAGAACCTATCAGTTTGACCTTTGAAAAATCCAGTCCGTACCAGGTACAGCTGCTTAAGTTAAATATATTTGTCACATTTTGACTGAAAGCTGTTGGTGCAAAATAAAGTACCAAAGCGAGAATTAGAATTAATTTTTTCATAATATTGATGTTTATGTTCGATTTTAACAGATAGTTATTGGGGTATTGGCAGTGAGCTAATAATCTATTATTATTGAGTGCTTATAGAATTAATAAATGATCAACAAAATACCAGATCAAATATAATCAATAATATTACTAAACACTAATGGCTAAACACTACCTTCTATCAATAAAGCTAATAGCTTTTCTATTTTCTTCAGGGAACTTTATCTTTTCAATATCTTTCTGACTTTCAAAGCTGATTACTGGTGCCACGCGCAATTTTGCCCTGAAATGGTCCTTAAGTCTTTTTTCAAAATCAGCACTCATTTCTTTAGTATCAATACGGATCATTATCTCATCAGTTCCTATATCATTAGTATAAACTTCCACAACATAATGGCGGATTTCCGGAATATTATCCAATATATCGTACAATGCAGGGGGGTAAAGAGTAGTACCTTTAAACTTGATCATTTGTTTCATACGTCCTATGACAGGTCCTAACCTCATTGTTGTTCTACCACATTTACATGGGTCGTTAAAGTGATAGCAAATATCTCCTGTTTTAAACCTTAATAAAGGTATACCTTCCACACCCAAAGTAGTGATTGTAACTTCACCGGCCTCTCCTTCTTTAACAGGATTGTCATTTTCATCAAGAAATTCAACGATAATCAATTCAGGATGATGGTGACCACCACATGCATATTCACATTCAGTGAATGCGGTCGCCATCTCAGTTGATGCATAAGTTGAGTATAGTTTAATATCCCATTTTTCTTTGATCTTTTCTCCAAGTGTTGTCAACGAAAAATCCGGGTTTCTCAAGGGTTCACCAATACAAATGGCCTTTTCAACAGAAGCAGATTTATAATCTATTCCATTTTCCTCTGCCCATTCAATCAGCTTAAGTAAAAATGAAGGAACTGTAATAAATGAATTTGGTTTTACTCTGTTTATAGTATCCCATTGCAGCTCAGGCATGCCATTTCCTACGCGAACAATACCTGCACCAAGTTTCCTTGCGCCCAGGAAATATGCCAATCCTGCCATAAACCTTCTGTCGATAGTAGTCATCAGCTGGTAAATATCATCTTTACTGCCTCCGGCACATAAGAAGGAAACGTATTCATTGTATGCTAGCCTATCAAGGTCTTTGTCTGTCATCACAAAAGTAACCGGATCACCCAGTGTTCCTGAAGTTGTAACAATATCTATGATTTTTTCAGCTGGCACGCAAATAAAATCCTGATTAAACTTATACAGATCATCTTTAGTAGTAGCAGGAATTATAGAAAGATCTGAAATACTTTTTATTTTCAAAATATCAACTTTATATTTCCTGAAATGCTTTTTATAAAATGTTGAATTATTTTGCAAATAGCTTAAAAACTCCGGCAATCTTTCATTTTGATAATCAGAGATGTTATCACGACTCTGATATTCAATTTTTGGAAACATATTACTCATCTTTCACCTTTTCAAGTTTATCTTTAATTGCATCTCTTTCATATATTGTCGGAATATCTCTCTTAAGAGCTTGCAGGTAATAGTACTCTGCTTTTCTATAATCATTTTTATAATCATACCAATTACCAAGGGCATCGTAGGTTGCAAAGAACAGTGGATTTGCTTTTATCATCTCTGCATCATTGAAAACAGTATCCTGCTCCTTCCTTATCTTATCCTGAATCAATCCGTAATATTTTTTATACCTTATAAAATCCTGATAATTACTACTGTAATAGAAACTGTCTGAAGGCAAGGTTAGATCTTTCTCAAATAGTATTGCCGTATCATGTAATGCAGGAAATTTTACAAATACACTATCCAGATCATAGCATACGTACTCACCCATTTGCCAGGGGCCTGTATTAATCCATACAAGCTTTTCTTCCGGTTTAAAGATAACTGAATGATGAGCAATAAGTTGATTAATAGCCTTTTCATTTCCCATTCCAATATTTTTATCATCAACACTTTTTTGATCTCTTAATATTTCTGCTACAGACGAAACATCCAGTTCAGGGTATAGCTCCATAAGTTGCTTAACCCTATTATACCTGTACATGGTGGAGGTCATTTCAATATTTTCCCTTGTTAGCTCCGAGTTTTTAAATGCATCACTTTGAAAATGGTTTGTCAGTATAAGATAATTGGTGTCGGATTCATAAATGGAAGTAACATCAGGGGATTTCTCAATTACAACTGCTTTATCATCTTTTACAGAGCTAACCAAAAATGCTTCGGAGACAAATGTATTCCTTGACTGAGCAATTTCATAAGCTTCTTCAATATTTGAGGCATATTGCAATATTTCTCTGGCAAGAATTGATACAGGAGTAGCCGTATTCAATGGCATATCTGATTTAGCAGCATTCAGTGTAACCGTAAGTCCCTGCATATTCATTCCTGAAACAACACCTATCATACCACCCCAGGTGATCATCATAAATCTGTAACCATTATCAGGTTTTATAAAGCAAACTATCTTATTTTCAGCAAACTCATCCCCGGCATGGAAGTCAAAATTTCTGCCGATCATCATCCTGCCATCTTTGGATTTTCCACCCCAGAAAGCAAACGCAGTACAACCAACAAGATTCATGTTTTGCAATGCATGGCCTATATCATGGGCTCCATGATAGTTTAATAATCTACGGTAATTATTGCCAATGAACTCAAATTTGTCAGATGCAGACAATGAAACACCATAGATCTCCTGTAAATATTGCTCATCGATATTATTATCCAGCTTACGGTTAAAAAAGGCGATAAAATATTTCAGGAATTTCAAATAGCTCTTTGAAGGTATCATTTTATTGATTTGATTCACAAAAGCTACTTCCTGTTTATTAATCAGGTCTTTGCTTAGTTTTCCATTTATAACACCTAATTCAAAAGCATTGCCTTCAAGGTAGAGCTCCCATAAGCCGTATTCATTATGTTGCAAACGACCTTTTCCGCATATAATAAAATCTTCTGAAATATTTTGTACAGGAATTTGCACAGCTGTAGTATTTTCAATCTCAGGCTCTGAAAGCTGAACAGCTATCAGGAAGTAAACAAACAAGCCTAAAAGGATTACAAATAACCCAATAAAGAAATACTTTAATATTTTTAATACAACTTTAATGTACATTATTAATATTAGTGATCAGATTTTCATTTCCCGGTATCGACATGCAAGTTACTACAGAACCAAAGCTAACTCCAAGAATTCCATGCAAACTCATGTTTTGTCCTGTGAAAAACAAATTATTAATGCGCGTTTTTGGATGAATTATTGTAGATGGAAAATTCTTGCAACTCTTCATAATGCCATAACATGAACCATCCTGTGTGGCTGTATAATCGCGATATGTTAATGGTGTTGAAGTATAATACTTATGAATCGATTTTTTAAATCCCGGATAAACACTATCAACCAGTTTTATGAGTTTCTCAGCTTTTATTTTTTTAAATTCACGGTAATCATCTCCTCTATGTTCGATCCAGGTATTTTCCCATTTTGCTAATTCTTCATATTTCATATATGTGATTACAATAGCAGTCTGGGCATGGTCACCCATATTTCCCCGATTCGGAGTATACATCATAAAGCCATCAGGCCACATCTTCTTATAATAATCACGGGTGCCCCAAACATCTTCTCCATTAAAGTAGTAGACATTATGATTAATATTAGGAAAGCTGTTTTCTTTAAGATCAGCATAAACAACAAACATCCCTATAGTATTCTCAAGGCTATTTATTCTATTAATATAAGCTTTACGTATGCTATTACCCTTAATCATTGATAAGGTTTTAGCAGGATGGATATTTGATATAAAATATTTCCCAAATACCCTGGTTTCATCTGCAAGCTCTACATAATCTATCAGGTCATTTGAGACTACAAATTCTTTCACCTCTTTTTTTGCAATCACTTCTCCTCCATTTTCAACAATTTTTTCACGCAATAATTCTGCAATTTGCTCACCACCATTTATGAGTCGCCAGGCACTATTTATAAAAAAATTATTAATCAAGGCATGTACATAATACGGGGTTATACCCGGAGCTCCGGCATAAAGCCCATTCATTCCTGAGAGAACACTCCGGAGTGTTTTATTTGACGTCACCTGACTAATTTTTTCATCAACAGGCATTAATGAACTAGGGTTGTCAATATATGACACTGATGTAAACGGTCTCAAATTGAAGAGATCAATAAAACTTACCAATTCCTGCATTTCTGCAACATACCTGCTAACGTCATCTTTATTATCAGGGAAATATTCATGCATTGTATCAGTAAATCTATCGAAGCCCTGAGCATATTTATATTCCTTTCCGCCATAAATAATTTTATCAAAGCAGTCCATGTCGAGCCTTTGCATCTTGATATCATCTATAATTCCGGCATAGCTAAAGATCTTATTAAGGGACTGGCCCTTCTCCATGCTACCAACATAGTGCATGCCTGTATCAAATACTTTTCCTTTCCTTACAAAAGTCTGAAGACAACCCCCAATCTGACTATTCTTTTCCAGTACCAATACATGATAACCTATCTTGCTTAAAAAAAGTCCGCTTAACAATCCACCCAGTCCGCTCCCGGCAATAACCACATCGTATCTTTCCTGCTTAATCATATTATGAATTTAGTAATTCTTTATTTTATTCAAAAGATTATCTATTCCCAGAAACTCTGAGCAAGTCATAACAGCATTTACTGTCACACCCAAAATCCCGTGCAGATTCAAATTTTGCCCTGTAAAATATAAATTCGGAAACTTTGATTTTGGCAATATAAGTGATTTCATCGGATTCCTGTAATCCTTCATAATTCCATAAGATGAACCATCAATAGTTGCTGTATAATCACGGTATGTCAAGGGCGTAGATGAGTAATACTTATCAATGGATGCTGAAAATCCTGAATATTTTTCTTCTACTTTTCCAATAAGTTGTTCTGCTTTTCTTCTTTTAAAATCTTCATACTCCTCGCCTCTCCTGCCAACTTTTGTGTTGCTCCACTTTTTTACTTCATCATAATGCATATATGTGATTACAATTACAGCTTTGGAATATTCAGAATTGCCAGAAACAGCAGGTGTATAAAGAAGGTAATAAGGAGGCCATTCTTTTGATGTATATGAAACAGCATCCCATACATTATCCACCGCATAATGATAATGGTTATGATTAATATATGGGAAAGATCCATCTTTCATCACTGCATATAAGGTGAACATTCCTGAAGTATTCTCCAGGGAGTTTATTCTTTTGCGAAAAGCATTGTATGCAGTTTTATCGTCGATCAAGTTTAAAGTAACTTCAGGATGGATAGCCGAAATAAAAGTCCTGGCCTCAATTTTTTCACCACTATTTAATTCAATTGCATTAACCTTTCTATTATCTGTATTTATTGAAATTACTTCTGAACTTTTCATTACTGTGCCACCATTAGAAACAATCTCATCAGCAATGGTTTCAGCCATTAAAGAACTACCATCAACCACTCGCCAGGCACTTTGAATAAAAGAATAGACTATCAGGCCATGAATATACAAAGGTGTTTTATCAGGCACTCCGGCATATAGAGGACTGGTTCCAACAAGGACATTCCTGAGTTTTTGGTTAGTCGTAATAGAATTTATAAAAGCAGCTGTGTCTTTATAATAATATTCATTCAGTATGCTTGACTCAGTTTTAATATCCAGATTATATAATGGAAATGAGTTTGATAGTTTTTCAAGCTCATTCATGTAATTGACAATATTTCTCCTTTCCTGTGGGAATTGCTCTACCATGTTTTCAATAAACCGTTCTGTTCCCTGGGCATATTTATACTCTATTGGGTCATCATTAAATGTGATTTTCTCAAAAGCATCTATATCCATCCGCTTCAGATTGAGCTTATCCCTGATACCAAAATACTCAAAGTACTGGTTCATAATTTGTCCGTCGAGAAGCGATTCTGTATAATTTAATCCTGTATTGAAAATTGCTCCATTGCGTTTAAATGACTGCAGGCAACCTCCAATCCTTGCATTCTTTTCCAGGACACAAACATTGTAGCCTTCCTTACTCAGGATGAGGCCGGTTAGCAGGCCTCCCAGTCCACTTCCGATGATTATAAAATCATATTTCATAATTCTTTCTTCCTCAGTACCATCATTATATTTGATGTTAGCTTCGCACTGTCAACAACTATCATTTCCAAGCCATACTCATCAGCAATTCCTTTTATCATTTCCCGGTTTAGAAAATACAGCTTATCTGTCTCGTTGGTTTTGTTAAACTTAACAATTCTTGTAGAAAGGTATTCTGAGAGACGTGTTCCTTTGTGTTCTTTTTCGAGATCTTTATCACCCTCTCTTATGATTATCACACCCCCGACATTTAATTTGCTGATGCATTTATCAAGCAATAGCTTTTGGTCATTCTCCGGTATGTAATGCAGTACATCACCAAAAAGAAATGCATCGGATGCTTTAATTTCTGCTTTGGTAATATCATCATGTATAAAGTCCAGTTTATCATTTTTATAGAAGGCATTATTTGCAACTTCTATCTTTTCTTCGTCATAATCAATACCGATGATTTGTCTTTCTGCTGACAAAAATGATAACATATAAGATATAAACCCATAACCACAACCCATATCTGTTATCAATCCTGATTTGGGAGTATATTTATCATATAATTTATAATTGTCTTCCATCCTGAGTTTCACCCTAAGATACCATTCCAGTATAGCACCACGAAAAACATAATTCTTCAGGATGTTTCTCCTGTAATATTTTACATCTCCATATTCAGCAGCAACTTTTTTATACTCACCAATTATATACTGTCTGAATTTCTTTGTACGCTCCCTGTAATCAGCACCATAGGCAGTATCTGTTATGGGAATCCTGTCAAGAATTTTAACAGTCATATGTCCGCCTCTTAAAAACAGCTCGCTCCTTTTCAGGCAATCACCTATACCATGAAAGATCACCGGGAGAATATCAAGCTTTAGCTTCTCTGCGATATAAAATGCTCCTCTGTGGAAACGATGTATGGTAGTGTCATAGGATCTGGTACCTTCAGGAAATACAAGTATGGAATATCCTTCTTTTACTCTTTCTTCAATTTTTCCAATGGTAGCATCAATGCCATCAGAAGTGATGGGATAAAAGTCGGCCATTTTAACCAGAGCACCATAAATTCTTTTATGTACTTTTTCATTTGTCAGCACAATGACTTTCGGATACAATAGGAGTATCAATAAAATATCTACATGGGATTCGTGGTTTCCTATAATTACCGAAGGAGTTCTGAATTTCTCTTTGGTAAAGCCAACAAAGGTCTTTTTAATATTAAGTTCCACGTATAATTGAAACCAGCAGGCCAGCTTGATCAGATAATGATACAGATATCTGGCCTTTTTCTTTGAAAGAGGAGTAAGAAATAATAATAGTACCCCCAGGACTGTCACTATTAATATTCCTGAAACAAAAACAATAATACAAACCATTGAGAAGACAAAGTCCATCAGTACGATAGGAGCGAATCTCTTCCGGCCTTTGGTATACATCAACCAGTTATATAATCCGGGCTGTATAGTGTAAGCAACAAGCAATACAGTGAGAATGCCAATGATTGAAACCACTGCCATGGACTGCAAAGCAGGATGTTTTGCAAAGATCAATACACCAATTCCTGAAATAGTTGTCAGAGCAGAAAGAAAAATGGAGGTCTTGTATGAATTCAGGTTGTCTTCATTGAACTTTAATTTCTGCATCATTCCGCGGGTGATGAATATGCTGTAATCTATCCCTAACCCGAAAATAAAAGTTGAAATGATGATGTTGAAAATAGTAAATTTTATACCAAACATTGCCATGACCCCCAGGGTAATAACCCAGGATATCAGCATAGGAATATAAGTAATGGCAGCAAGTTCAAAACGGCCAAAAACGATAAGTAATATAATAAAGACAACAATTAAGGAAATTATCACCAAAAGGTTGAAATCCTCTTTTAAAGTATTTACAAATTTCCTGGCAATATATTGTTTGTCGATGATCACAATATCCGAAACCCCATTCAATACTTTATGAACAGCTTCTTTATCTTCAAGATTTACCTTTACGGGTGTAACTATCAGTGTAAGAGAATCATTGCTTGTGACATAATCAGAGAGAAATCTATCGATGATCATCTTTTCGTTCTGATCCCAGCTTTCTCCCTCAACAGACAAGAGTGTTGCAAACTGATCAAAGGTTCCATCTCTGAATTTATACTTTCCGGCTTCACTTTTTATCGTTTTAACAACCTTCTCCTTCCTGGATTTCCAGAATTTCTCCCATCTTTCAATTTTAACAATCCGGAGTGAATCAGATATCAGCAACTCGGATGGCAACACATAACTTTGCACCAATCCTTTCTCTTTCAGCCCACTTATTGTATTGCCAAGTTGTTCATTCATCTGTATAGCTGATTCAAGATCATCGGCCATATTAATGAGGTAGATAGTCCTCAGGGAAGCAGTACTAATAGCGTTCAGATTTTCCTGTGCTGTAATCAATTCCTCGGTCATATACGACATATCTTCCAGGTCTCCCTCAAACTCAACATGTCTGAAAAAGAACAATGATACTATAGCCAGAGTTATTATCAGCCACTTAAGGTATTTCTTTTTATGAAAAGGATAGGAGGCAAAGCTGGAAATAAAAGGAAGTAAGGTTTTTTTCTTTTTGGCTTTTACGAGTTGTGGTAAGATAAGCAAAGAAGCCAGTGCTGCAAAGATCACGCTTAATCCTGCAAACCAGCCCATATCCCTCAAGGCATAGGAGTTAACAAAGCTAAGGCAGAAGAAGGCTGCAGCTGTTGTTAAAGCGCTGTAAATAACAGGTGATGAAACATCTTTGAGAACTTTCTCAGCAGAACCTGTATTTTGGTAGTGGGTAAAAAAATGCAAGGCATAATCAATGGATATGCCAACGAGAACCGATCCCACTCCCAGGGCAATAGCAGAGATCATGGTTTTTGCCAGGAAGATAACTGCAAGGGCGATACTTCCTCCGAAGACTACAGGGATGATCAGGACCAGCAACATTCTTTTTTGCCTGAAATACAGTGTCATTATCAAAAGAACCAGCAGAAAAGCAGCACCAACGGTAAGCAACACATCTCTTTTTACCTGCTTTGCATTGGCAACGGCAACAGCCACGGCTCCGAAATGTTCAACTCCCGCCTCGGTGTATCTTGCATTAATACTATCAGAAATTCTGGTGACACCATCAATTAATTCTGAATTCAGCAAAGTTTCACTGGACGGATTGGCAGAACTTATCAGTACAAGCAAATTCTTTTTATCATGGGTAATTATGCAATCTTTATATAGGGAATAGTTATCATCAAGCTGTAAGGTTTCAAGCTTTTTCAATGCACTTCCGGCAATGCCAAGAGGATCTTTTACCAGGAATTTCTTCATGCTTATTCCTGCCGGAGAGATCAGCAAATTATAATTATCCTGAAGTTTTGCCACGATATTCTCTTCTAAAGTGATGGTGTCGAGCCTCTTATAATCTGATTCCTCAAGGTATAAAGGGAGGTTGTGGTAGAATTCATCATATACTTCATCCATGTCGCTTGCGTCCAGCTTATACAAAATGCTTTTGATGTATAAACTATCAAAAGACCTGTTGAGCTCATTAACAAAGTCGTCGGCTGCATCTATTAATAATCCAGGATTTGGTTCAGCATGAGTATCTTTTTGGTAAAAGCGTACGACCAGCTTATCCATCAGGCTGGTATTCTTAAATGCAATTTCCAGGTCCCTTGAATCTTTGCCCTGGGGCACCATCCTGAAAACATCCTCTTCAAACCTGATCAATGAGGCCAGATATCCAGAGATCAGCAACAAAGAAACCACTGAAAGAACAAATATGAACTTTCTTCTGCTAAAAAAGCGATATGTTGAAATAAATGGATTTATCACTTTGCTATTACCCCTTCTTCCTGTATTTTTCTTTTTCTAAAAATCAGCAGACCTAAATATGTCAATAATCCCATAACTGTTGCCAACAGCACTCCGAACACAAGAGCTCCGACAATATATTGTATGATATCATCCTTGATTATATCAAATGAAATTTCTGAAGAATAATTAAAACTTGTTCCTGTACCCAATACGATTCCCCCGGTGATAAAGCTAAGATAGAGTATCAGTGGTATCATTGGAGGTATGCTGATATTGGCTGTGATGATCACTATAGTTTTATTCAGTTTCATGATGATAGCCAGAAATATCGCAATGGCAAGTTGCCATCCCCAAACCGGAACAATACCCATAAAAATCCCAATAAAGACCGATGCAGCAAGTTTGAAGTTACTGTCTTTGCTCATCATCAGGTCGTTCTTTACAAACTGAGTGACTTTTTTCCAGCTCATCGACTTAATGAATAAATACGCTCTATAATAAATAATTGCCAGCGTTACCAGGTAAGTATTCAGCAGGCTCACCCTGCTAAAGTCTCTGAATGGTCTGAAATGAGAGATCCGTTTCTCTCCTTCAAAATATCTCACTTTTACGGGCACCCACGAAATCGGAATCCTTTTCCATGCTGCTTTAACAATTACTTCAATTTCAAATTCATATTTGCTGGTGAAGAACTTCATTTTACTAATCGGTTCCAGGGGATAAAGCCTGTAGCCTGATTGTGTATCCGGAAGTTTAATCCCTGTCTCAAACCTGAACCAGAAATTAGAGAATTTATGTCCGAAGCTGCTTTTCCCCGGAATATTATCCTGATCCATATTTCGGGCGCCGACAATCAATGATCCCGGGCATTCCTTTATCTTTTTAATAAATTTTGGCAGATCTTCAGGCAAATGTTGTCCATCGGAATCAATAGTAATTGCATATTTAAAACCCAGTTTATGGGCAAATTTAAAACCTTCTCTCAAGGCAATCCCTTTTCCTTTGTTCTTAGTAAATCTTAATACTTCAATATCCTTAATACTTTTCAGGATGCTCTGAGTATCATCAGTAGAGCCATCATTAACAACAATAATATTATCAGTATAATCTTTTACACCATTAATTACTTCTTCAAGAAAGGGGCTGTTATTATAGCTTGGAATTAAAACGCAGCATTTTAAATTATCGAATTCCTCTTTTATGTCCTCTCGGTAAACCATAATTCTAAATCATGATGCGTGACGCGTGAGTATTGAAAATGTTTGTTTATCGACTTTTCTGAAAAACACCTTTTAATTTTAAAAATACTGTGTCACCGGAATAGATCTGAGCCATTGTCTTAAACGTTTGATCATCAATTTGTTGATTATTGATATTTACATTAACA
This sequence comes from uncultured Bacteroidales bacterium, assembly GCA_964508895.1. Classification (GTDB taxonomy): domain Bacteria; phylum Bacteroidota; class Bacteroidia; order Bacteroidales; family B18-G4; genus M55B132. Next base: position 1,216 of record CAZDWF010000002.1, on the reverse strand, counting down.
GTGTCAACGATATTGGGATTTATAAACTGTAGGAATTTAATATTATCTCCCCTGACAAACATTAATGATGATTGCTGTAATGAGCCAATTATCTCTTTAATCATCTGTATCATGCAAACCCCCGGAACAATTGGAAACCCAGGAAAATGACCATTAAAAATTGAATGGTCTTTATTAATCCTGATTGAAGCTTCAATTGATCCGCTTTCAACATTGTTTAATTCAACGATCTCAAAAAAATCACCAAGTAACATCTCTCTTTAAGTCTTTATTTTGTTTTATACTTCAAAATGCTAAGATGAATTTTCAATCTGATCATCCCGGATTCTTTTAGTATAATATTTCCAGGAATTCCATCTTGATAATCATCATAAAACACCTTAACACTCTTACATCCTTTTTTAAATTGTTTCCTGCTTAATTTAACTTCAGGATCATAAAAATATTTCCATTTTTCTTTAAGAAGCCTGAAGTAAAGCGTATTATTTTTATCTACTGCCTTCTTCAGGTTTTCCTCTCCATATGCATAGTTATGCAAAAATACTTTAAAAATCAAACCTATCTTAAGTATCAAAGATTGTTTGTTCAGGATTTCAATAATATGAATAACTCTAAGGCTATCCTGGCTTATTTCAAGATCAAAAATGGTTAAGCCCATTTCAGAAGAATAATTGATCCTGTATGTGTGTTTTTCAAGTTTCTTTATAACAATATAACCACCGAATTCTTTACCCAGGATCTTCATTTGAGCCACTGACTGCAGACTATTAAAATCTTCACCGGGCCAGTATGTATATTTATTCAAATCAGGATGAACCTTCTGAGCATTTATCAGGAAGGGAAATAATACAAGGGAAAGTGCAAGTATTATATTTCTAATCGATTTTAAAGATATCCTCCGGTATCTTTTCATTAAAAGTTTTGTTTGTGAATACTATATCGGTATAATCACCAGTATATTCAGTAAACTTTAACTTGTCAACTGAAAAATCATTTTTATTGAAGAACATTTCTATCTGTTTTAAAATATTCTCCACATTTTTATCTTTTGGCAGCAGGCGTGCTATATAAAAATCTTCATTCACGAAATATTCCTTTTCAAACATATCATCATTTTCCAGGATGTTGCCCTGTATACTACCAACCATAAGCTCATTCACCACTTCTTCATGATGACCATAATAATATCCTGGAAATATTGAACGGAATTATTAAA
>CAZDWF010000001.1:68503-86658 GCA_964508895.1 uncultured Bacteroidales bacterium | reverse complement strand
TGTTGGGAATTTTACGTGAGTTGATGCCTTGCAGGTTAATTGGTTGAGTTTTATCTCTGCTAACAGTAATCTCTGTGAATGTTTTTCCAAATGTAGTTTTTGGCCCTTTGTTAATTTCTTTTTTATTGTTATCAGGAACGATATCTGTAGAGCTTTCCTGAGTTTCTTTATTCTTGTTTAGTATTGTTTGATTATCAGTTGGATTATTTTGAGCATCTGTTCCAGCTACAGATGACTTTTGCTCTACCGGAGCTTGCTGAGAAACTTTCTTTGTATAAGTACCTGGTTGTTTGAAAAGATTTACACCCATAAATAATGCAATAAGCAATATTGCTGCAATGGAAGCAAGTGAGACAGGGTTGCTAAAGAGTGTACCTGAACTATTGGATGGGAGATTGCTTTTAATACGCTCCCAAACCTGCTCTGGAGGGTTTACCTCAAAGCTTTGAAATCTCTGCTGGAAGACTTCATCGATATGTTTGGTGTTTTTATTCACTTTTCTCTATTTTCTTTATTTTGGTTTGCAAAACGTTTCTGGCTCGTGAAAGCTGTGATTTGGAGGTATTCTCAGAAATATTGAGCATATCTCCAATTTCTTTATGGGTAAAACCTTCCACAATGGCAAGGTTAAATACCATTCGATATCCATCAGGCAGTTCCTGGATAAGATTTAGTAATTCTTTAGCAGAGAGTTTGTCGAGAATAGTCTCGTCTTCATGATTTACATAATCTGCTTTGTCGATATTCATTTCATTAAACCGCTTAACTTTCTTTTTGTAATAATTGATGGCGGTATTAATGATAGTGCGCCTGATCCAGCCTTCCAAAGAACCTTCGTTTCTGTAATCCTTCAGGTAGGAAAAGACTTTAATGAACCCATCCTGAAGAATATCTTCTGCCTCCATTTTATTTCTGGTAAAACGCAGGCAAATCCCAAACATTTTAGGAGCGTATTGTCTGTAAAGAGCCTCTTGTGCTTGAGGATCATTTTTCAGACATCGTTCTATGAATTCTTTTTCAGAGTACATTAATATCAGGCACTCACACAGCAAATGATGCTGTATCAGGTTTCAAAAAAATTAGTATACCAATTATTTTAACTTCTTATTTTGTTAAAAATGCTAATTGTAAAGGTACAAAACTTTTCAAAGAAACCTATGCACTGATTGCCAACAATTGCACAAACATCAGCAACACACTGATTACCAATGGTCTGAAAATAATCATTTCACAGTACAATACAGAGACAAAGCATAGGCTCAAATGGTTGCATTTCTAGGAAAAATTGATGAGTAAAAAGCCAGAACTTAATAAATGCAGTTTATAACTTTTCAAATAATCTGTAGATTTTAATTTTACCAAGATAAAGAATGTGATACATCGATGGTACAATTACCAGTGTCAGGAATGTGGCAAATGACAAACCAAAAATAATTGTCCAGGATATTGGCCCCCAGTATGCTGCATTATCGCCACCGAAATAGATATTTGCTTCGAAATTTTCAAGCAATCCGAATATATCAATATTCAAACCTATAGCAAGCGGGAATAGTCCTAGTATGGTTGTAATGGCAGTCAGAAGAACAGGTCTTAGCCTGGTTTTACCACCGTTAACTATACAGGAAACGGAATCCTCGGCAGATAGAAAAGCATTTTCTGCTAAGCCTAATTCTTTTCTCTTTCTTTTCTTGAGAAGGTCGACATAATCAATAAGCACTATCGCATTATTCACTACTACACCGGCAAGTGAAACGATCCCGATCCCTGTCATGATAACTACAAAGTCCATATTGGAAGCTGCAAGCCCTCCAAATACTCCAATAGTACTAAAAAGTATACTGGCTAATATGATAAGTGGTTTAACAATGGAATTAAACTGTGAAACAAGTATGATTAAAATAAGTGAAAGTGCAATTAACAGAGCTCTTGAAAGGAATTCCATGGATTCTTCCTGTTCTTGTTGTTCACCGGTGAATTTATAATAATATCCAGGTGGCATTTCAAAATTATCCATTAAAGCTGCTATTTGCTGATTGATCTGGGTTGCATTAAATCCTTCCAGCACATTGGAATATATAGTTGCCACTCTTTCAAGGTTCTTTCTTTTTATTTCACCATAAGTTGAACTATAAGATATATCTGCAACTGCAGAAATCGGGACCTGTATAATTTTACCAGTTGACGGACTTCTGAAAGTGACTCTTTGATTCATGAGAGATGACATGTCATAACGGAAATTTTCTTTTAGCCTTAACTGAATAGGGTATTCATCTTCACCAATTTTGTAATCTGAAATTTCCTTTCCAAATAAAGCTGTTCGCAAAGTACTTGCAATCAGTGCTGTTGATAATCCATACCTTCTTGCTTTATCCCTGTCGATATGCACCGTGATTTCCGGTTTGCCAACATTCAGGTCGATTTTCAGACCTTCAATTCCTTCAATATTTGCTTCTCCAATAAAGCTCTGTATAGTATCTGTTAAAAAAAGTAATTGGTCAAAATCCCTCCCAATAATCTCAAGGTTAATAGGGTAACCGGTAGGAGGACCATCCATTTGCTTAGCTATGGATATTTGAATCCCTGGGTACTTCCCTATTAATTCATCACTTAATTCTCCCAAAATCTCATTGGTATTTCTACCCATCCGTTTATCGAAATCGATAAAATTAATAGTGATCAAGCCTTTGTTCAGGTTCTCAGAAATATCAAAAAAAGCATTTTCAGCACGGGCGCCTTTTCCTACTGTTGTAAGAACATCCTTAACAATATCTTTGTTCGGTTCCAAAATTCTGAAAACATCATTTTCAATTTCATGCATGAACTCATTGGTTGAATAAATATCGGTACCAATAGGGCCTTCAGCCAGTATATTAATATACTTTGGATCTGTATCAGGGAAGAAAAGTACTTTAGGATTGCTTGAGAAATAAAATCCTATGGTTATGATCAGTAGTAATATTGTTCCTGCAAGAAAATAGAAAGAATTTTTTTTTCTAAGAGCAAAGCTTATCAGTTGAAGGTATCCGTTTTCAAGTCTCACCAGAAATACATTCTGAAACCATTTTGAGGCTTGCGTAAAGAATAAGATATTCAATATACCAATGATGCCAAAAATAATAAATAGAGATCCACCGGTATTTGATTTTATAAGATAAAACAGCAAACCTATTGCTATTAATATCACTGCAATGATGAGTTGACGCTTTTTATTAGGTTTCTTTTCAGGATTTTCTCTTTTTATTAAAGTAGAAGATACTACCGGAATAATTATAAGGGCTACAAATAATGAGGAAGTTAGAACAACAATAAGAGTAATAGGGAGATAGCTCATAAATTCGCCTATCAGGCTATCCCAGAATATTAGCGGGAAAAATGCAGCAAGAGTAGTTGCTGTAGAAGATATAATTGGCATAGCAATCTCTCCCACTGCCAGGCGGGCCGATTCTATTTTACTATAACCCCGATCTAGGAATCGGTATATATTCTCCACCACTACAATGGCATTATCAACCAGCATACCGAGTGCAAGGATCAGAGAAAACAACACAATCATGTTTATCCTTGTTCCCATTAATCCCAATACCATAAATGACAAGAACATAGATGTTGGAATAGCAAAACCAACAAAAAATGCATTTCTTGTACCAAGAAAAAAGAATAACACCATAATAACAAGTATCACTCCCATTATCATACTGTTTTCAAGGTTGCTCAGCTGGTTTCTAACCTCATCAGATTGATCCATGGTGATACTGATGCTGAGATTAGCAGGTATACTCCTGTTGCCTCTTGCAAAATCAAGAACTTCAAAGATCTGGTTAGTTGCCGAAAGAAGATTTTCACCTCCTTTTTTTATTACCTGCAAGGTTACTACAGGGTCTTTATCAAGGCGGGTAAAACTTCTGGGTTCCTCAAAACCGTAAATAACTTCAGCAACATCTTTAAGATAAACAATGTTCCCCCCTTCGCTTTTAACGATTATATCTTCAATTTCATCTGTTTCCTGGAATTCACCAAAAACCCTTATGGATCTCCTGTTATCTCCAAGCCTGATCTCACCACCCGACATAGAAATATTTTCAAAAGCAATAGCTGTTTCAATATCATCAAAGCTCAATTCAACGGCTTCAAGTTTATAAGGGTCTACATTAATCTGCATTTCCCTTTCATTCAATCCAATAATTTCAACCTTGCTAATCTCACTGATCCTTTCAATTTCATCTTCAAGATATTCAGCGTACTTTTTAAGCTCATTTAAACTGAAGTCACCAAAGAGATTTATATTGATTATGGGAAATTCTGAGAGGTCAATCTCATTAACTATAGGATCATCGAGAAGGTCATTAGGTAATTCTCTTTTAGCCTTGTCAACAGCATCCTTCACATCCTGCAAGGCTTTGCTAATATCAACATCAGAGTTGAATTCAACAAAAATAGCTGAGATATCCTGGGAGGAAGTGGATTTTATTTCCTTGATATTTTTCACCGACTCCAGTTCTTTTTCAAGAGGTCGGGTAACAAGGTTTTCCATATCATTAGGTGGATTGCCAGGATATATAGTCTGCACCATTACCGTTGGCCATACAATATCAGGAAATAACTCCTTTGGTAAAGAATTATATGAATAACCCCCGAAGATCAATAATACAATAACCATCAGGTATACTGTGTTTTTGTTTCTAAGGGCCCAGGATGTAAGCCAGAATTCTCTTATAACCTTGGATGTACCTTTGTCAGTCATTATTTTACTTTAATTGCAGTTCCATCCGAAACCAGATTATAACCATCAATAATTATAATATCATCAGGGATCAAACCATCAAGCACCTGTGTTTTATCTTCATATGAAATGCCAGCTTCGATATAAACTTTTTTTGCAATAAGCTCTCCATTATGAGAAACTGCCTTGTAAACATATGTTCCTGTCAAATCCTGTTTCATCACAATTGAAGGAATTACGAGTGCATCATTGCTTGTATAGTCATTAATCTTAATTATCGACATAATATTTGGTTTCAGCTTATCATCTCTGTTTTCGATTTTCAGCTGAATATTGAAAGTTCGGTTTTGAGAGTTTATGACATGCCCAGTTCTGTATATTGGAGCTTCTATCACGAAGTCAGGGTATGAAGGAAAAGAAACCAAAACCATATCTCCTTTATTTATGCTTGAGAGATAATTTTCTGCAATGTCGGCATTGATGTATAGAAATTGTAAATCAACAATTTGCATTAATTGCAATCCGGGAACAGCCAGTTCACCTTCTTTAAAGAATATTTCATCAACAATTCCGTCAATAGGTGATTTTATGTATGCCATATCGCGCTGAGCTTCCAAAGTCCTGAGCCTGGTTTCCAGTGCTTCCTTATTATTTTTAGCTTCGAGAAATTGCAATTCCGAACCTATATTTTTCCCCCATAACTGTTTCTGTTTTTCATAAACTGTGGTTGCCAGATCTAATGAGGTTTTTATTTCAGTGATGGTGTTTTCCAGGATTGTAGTATTGAGCTTAACAAGTAATTTATCTTTTTTAACATAATCACCTTCATGTACATATACTTTCATGATCTGTCCGTTAACTTCAGGACTGATAAAAGCTTCATTAATAGATTCAACTGCTCCTCTTGCTTCAAAATAATGTTCGAATGTAGAATATTCGAGTGTGTCTACATTTACAAGTATTTTAAAATGATCCTCCTTAGTCTCATTGCCAGAAAGCTCTTGTTCCAGTTTAGCGATTTTTGTTTCCAGTTCAGCTATCTCTGCTTTATGTTCTTTGATTTCTTTTTTGATGCTATCTGCTTTGTCGCCCTGGCCGCATGAAACAAGGATTATTATTGTTAAAAAGAAAAACAGCTTTTTCATGTGTTAATAATTTTTATTTAAAAGGTCACATGGAATATCCATTATTATCAATTTCAGTTTGTTTAAAACTTGATATTATAGATAATTCATTTTAGTATCTTTTATGTTTGAATGACGATTAATTTAATTCTTGGTTAATAGTTTCTCCAGGGCCAGTTTTGTTTCCATAAGATCCAGGATGGAAATCATATAGTCTGATTCTGTTGTCAGAAACTGGTTATGGGCATTTAAAAGATCCATGCTTGTCGAAATTCCTTCTTTATATTTCTCGCTTGTTTTTATATATATTTTACTGGCAATACTCAGACTGCTTTTTTTATTCTGGTACACAAAATATGCATCCTTGAAATCAGCTCTTGCAGTGCTTGCCTGTATGTTTAATCCTGTTTTCATTTTATTATCATTGATATGGATCTTTTCAAGGTTCAGTTTTGCCTGTTGTACTCTTGAAGATCTGTATCCACTGCTCCAGATAGGGATTTTCATCTCCACTCCAAATATTGAAGTAGGGTACCATGATCCATTAGGATTAAGAAAGTCCCACTCATTACGCTGTGCTTGTGACTGATATGTCAAAAATGCATTAATGCTAGGGTAATATTCTGATTTTGCCGCCTTGAGATTCATAACTGCCAGTTCTTCCTGGGTTTTTAGTATTCTGTAATCTATGTTTTGAGTATGGTCGAATTCTTCGTTAAACAGGGCGGTAAATTCCTTTTCGTCAAGTATTTCATCCAGACCATCTTTTAAAACAATTGAATCATTTAAGCTTAAACCCAATATAAATTTTAAATAACTATAAGCCAGCAAAGTACGATTTTTAGAAATAATTGCTTTGGATTCAAGGTCAGCAACTATCAACTCTAACTGATCAACATCTGTATCTTCCAGGAAGCCCGCTTCGAAAATCTGTGTCGTTTCATATAACATCTTTCTCATTTCAGTGAGTGTGGTATCCAGAATTGCCGAGTTCTTTTCGGCGATTATCACGGTGCTATATGCGATAGCCACTTCCTGCTTTATGTCAAGTTCTTTTCTTCTGTATTCCCTTTCAGATTTCTCAACGAGTTTTTTAGATGCTTTAACTCCAAGTATATATCGTCCATCAAATACAAGTTGGTTAAGTATGGCTTCTCCATATCCTGTATACTTTGTGCCGAACTGTACTTTTTGTTCCGGGGAACCAGGTCCGAATGCACCAGCCGGCAGAATAAAAGTTGGCAGTGCCAGATAATCATTATATGCAATTGATGCATTAAGCTGGGGGAAGCCTGCAGATAAGTATTCTTTTACAGTGTTTTTTGCAATTTCAATGTCTTTTGAAGCTGTGATCAGATCATAATTGTTCTCAAAAGCGTATTCCTCAGCTTCTTTGATAGAAAATCTGTATAATGATTGTCCTTCTAATACTTGTATTAATACGAATTGACAGATAATCAAAAAAATGAATATTTTTCTCATTTTAAGTGATCGAATATTTAAGATTATAAAATTTGGAATTCTTGTATTAGAACTTGAATTCTTTTCTCTTTTTTTCAAAGTATTTTATACCTTCATCTGTAGCTATACTCCTGATAAGGTTCTCAAACATCACATCAAACAGCATCTCAAATGAGAATTCTTCAGGAGGGAAGAAATTCGGATCGTGTATATCAATTAAACGTGCAATATATAGTCGTGAAATAAGTTCAATAGTGAGATCATCCCTGTACATTCCCTGGCTGATCCCTTTCTGAAGGTTTATTTTTATCTTCATAAAAATAAAGTCTCTTCTTTCTTCAAAATGACTTTGATATAAATCAGGAAAAGTGGATTTGAGATCAAAAGTTATCGCAGGACTAATATTTTTAAACTTGGTTGCAATTTCTTTACTTACTGTTAGTAAAATATCAATAGCGTTAACACCATCAAAATTATGAACATCAAAGATCACCTTGAATGATTCTCTTTCAAATTCAAGAACTTTTCCTAAGAGGTCTTTTTCATTCTTTGCATATTTCCTGATGGTTTCTTCAGAAACATCTATGCATTTACTGATATCTTTAATAGACATTTTTGCCAATCCTTTCTTGAATGGATAGGCATCTCTTATTTTTTCAATTATTTTGCTATATTCTTTATTCATAGTCGGAGGGTTGAAACTGCTTGCAAATGTATTAAAAAAAAACAACAGGAACGAAAAATTCATCCCTGCTATTATATGATAATCAATGTACTTATGTATATATATGTTATTCTACAAATATCATTTTTCTTTTAAGATTCTGATAATGATTACTCAATGAAAAGTAGTATACACCTGGTATCATATTATACTGAGCAGGATCAAAACTTTCAATATACTTACCACCATTTAAATGTTTGTTCTCGAAAATAATTTTAACAAGCTGGCCATTCATATCATAAACTTTAAGACTTACCTCTCCTGGTCTTTTTATTTTAAAGGCAAAGAATGTACTTTCTTTAAAAGGATTGGGGTAATTCTGTTCAAGGCTTAGAAGATCAGGAATTTCACTTTCAACAGTTCCTACAATATTAGGATCAACAATTGCCGTCCATACACTAAGATCTCCATCCTGTAACCTGGCCCATATAGGCCTTATTATATTATCATGGGCAGATACATTTGTATAATCACCAAAAAATATGCTTGACCATGGAAGAAATGGGGAATCACTCACTTTAAAATTTATTAAAGTCTCACCACCATCTTTAGAAAGAGCCATATAAACATCTGTGTTCTCATCAAAATAGTTTCTCCTGTCGTAGAAAACAAAATATAAATGGCCATTGGTCTGATCAATATCCATCCAGGTAAAGAATTGTTGTTTTCCCGGTGGATCATCATTTACTCTTTTGGGAGTAGTCCATGTATCGCCACCATCGGTAGATTTTACCAGCCATACATCTGTGTCATCAGTTCCATTTCTTTGATCTGACCAATTAACATAAATAGTTCCATGATTATCACCACCACTGAGATCACATTTCGTAATTGGCATTCCGTTACATCTCATAATTCCTGAAATAGCATAATCCCATCCTCCCGGAATATCCGCAATAAATATATCATGATCCAACCATGTAGTACCCTCATCATACGATCTGTCGAAGACAAGTCCTGCAGGTCCTGCCCATGCCACATATATTTCTCCGTTTGGGCCAACTGCAGGAACAGCACCTTCGGTGGTATTGTCTCCATCTTCACAATCACCTGAAACTTCGTTTATCTTTAAAGCCGGACTCCAGGTATCACCTTCATCAAAAGATCTTGAGAAATGAATATTGCTCTTGAAGTTTGTGTCAGTATTACCATAGTCGTCAAATTGTGTCCATGTTACATATATATTATTATTTCTCGTATCAACAACTGCCCATTCCTTATCCTGTTGCTTTGGAGGATTTAATCCCATATAAGAACCATCATTCCAGGATGCATTAATATCATCTTTTTTCTGGCAAACTATCCTGTCGATCCAACCACCACTTTGAGGATTGGATAGATGAAAAAAGTAATATGCTCCATTTGTATCGACAATAATACATGGGTCACCCCATACACCACTGGTGGATGTCGGATTTACTTTCGACCAGTTATATCCTGCATCAGTTGAGGTATATACATTATCTATATTGGCTCCTGCAACTATATGGTTTGTATTATTCGGATTAATAATTATCGAAGGTTCTTCAGGAGGGTAAATGCTACCAACATCATCGATTAAAATATTCTGATGCTGTGAAAATAATGTTACAGACAGGATTGTATACAGAATTGCAAATAATAATTTTTTCATTGTCTTGTAGTTTTATTGTATAACAAAGATACGCATTAAGAACTATTGATATTTGAATAATATTTAATGTCTGATATACGTGATTCTATAAACTTAAGGCATTGAAGTTATCCTGTTAATCCTGAAAATCTTGTTAATCCTGTCTATATCTTATAAATCTCCATATTTTTTCATAATTTTAAGCAAATTTTTCATTATGCGGAAATTCCCTCTTCACTGGCAGATTCTAAGTGCACTCATTTTCGGAATTATTTTCGGACATTTTTTCTCAGATTATATCGCTTATGTCAGCTGGATGGGAGACCTTTTTTTTGAGGGCACTGAAAATGATAATCATTCCTTTGATCCTGAGCTCGATAATTTCTGGTGTTACCAATATAGGAACAGCTGAGAACCTCGGCAGGCTTGGGCTGAAAACTATCACATATTACATTCTTACAAGTACTATTGCTATTGTAACAGGATTGCTTGTGGTTAATATAATTAAACCAGGTGTTGGAGCAGATCTTGGGTTTCAGCAGATTGTGGAAGGATTAAATACAGAGCAACTCACATTTGGACAGATATTGCTGAATATAGTTCCTACAAATATTTTCGAATCTTTTTCAAATGGAACAATGTTGTCAATAATCTTTTTCTCCATAGTATTTGGCTTTTTTATTACTCAGGCTAAGGAGAGATCGAGGGTGTTTTTAACGGATTTTTTCAACAGCATTTTTGAAGTGATGATGAAGATTACCATGTTCATTATAAAACTTGCCCCTTTTGGCGTTTTTGGAATTGTTGCTAACCAGATCGGACAATCTGAAGATATCATTCAGCTTGCCCAGAACATGGGTTTATACATGCTTTGCGTCATAATAGCACTTTCATTTCATGCCTTGATAACCCTTCCTTTAATTACAAAATTTATAGGCAAGGTTAATCCATTGAAACATTTTAAGGCAGTTACCACACCATTATTGACCGCCTTCTCTACATCATCTTCAAGTGCAACCTTACCTTTAACTTTGCAGGCAGTTGAAGATAATGATGGCGTATCGAATAAAATTTCATCTTTCACATTACCACTTGGTGCTACTATTAATATGGATGGAACTGCATTGTATGAGTGTGTTGCTGCAATGTTCATAGCTCAGGCTTATGGAATAGATCTTTCATTTACCCAGCAGATAATTATTGTAGGAACCGCTTTACTCGCCTCCATTGGGGCAGCAGGAATACCAATGGCAGGATTTGTAATGATATCAGTGATACTAACCGCTGTGGGTTTGCCGTTAGAAGGATTGGGCCTTATACTGGCAGTGGACCGTATCCTGGATATGTTCAGGACGGCAACAAATGTGTGGTCCGACAGTTGCGGTGCAGTAATTATTGCCAGGTCAGAAGGGGAAAAACTTAAAGTATAATGTGACTCGTGACGAGTAACGGGATTGATATTTAAATTGATAATTGGAAATTTTTAGAATATGAGCAAAGAAAAAAGTGAAATGAGGATAGGTATTCTCACTGCAGGAGGCGATTGCCCGGGTTTGAATGCTGCCATTCGTGGTGTTGGAAAAACTGCTATAGTTGAATATAATATGAAGGTATATGGGATATCATCAGGATTCCTGGGACTTATAAATCAGGAATATCAGGAGCTGAATGAAAATCAGCTTTCAGGTATTTTAACCCTTGGTGGTACCATCCTGGGAACCTCCAGGGAAAAACCATTTAAATCTTCGGATAGTATTTTCAACAAGATCAATAAACCTAAACTAATAAAAAAGCATTATAACGAAATGGGCCTTGATGCATTGGTCTGCATAGGAGGTAATGGCACCATGAAAACAGCTTCATTGCTATCAGATGAAGGACTCAATGTTATCGGCATGCCAAAAACCATTGATAATGATGTTTATGGGACCGATATGACATTTGGTTTTGATAGTGCTTTAGGTATCGCAACGGACGCTATTGACAGATTACATACTACAGCCAACTCGCATAAAAGAACTATGGTTATAGAGATTATGGGTCATAATGCAGGATGGCTGGCATTATATGCAGGAGTTGCCGGAGGAGGTGATATTATTCTTATTCCTGAACTCAACTATGATGAAAAAATAATTGCTGCTTGTCTGGAAAAGAGAATTATTAACAAGAAACCATATTCTATCGTTGTTGTTGCTGAAGGCATTCGTAAAAAGAAGGGTAAATCTGCAGCCACTTATATTGCTGAGGTAATTAAAGGTGAAACCGGACTGGAAACCAGGGAAACCATACTTGGATATATTCAAAGGGGTGGAAGCCCGTCACCAATGGACAGGGTGCTTGCAACACGTTTTGGAGCAAAAGCAGTTGAGCTTGCAGCCAAAGGAAAGTTTGGAATTATGGTAGCAAAAAAAGGTGATGAGATTACGTCTGTTCCTTTAAAGGATGTTGCTGGAAAACTCAGGACTGTTCCGGAAGATCACTCATTAATTAAAAAAGCACGACATATGGATGTTTGCTTTGGTGATGATTGCATGACAAAAGATTAATCCTATATACACATGAAAAGATTTCTTAGAATTCTACTAAGGATTTTCATATCGGTAATTGTCCTATTGGTAGTACTTTTTATCGTTTTCTTTTTTGTAAGCATGAAAGATCAAACGGTTCCTCCAACAGCATATGGATTTCCTGATATTCCACAAATACAGCTTAATGATGTTGTGCTTCATGTCGAAACTTTTGGAGATACAGCAAAGCCTGTTGTAATTGTACTTCACGGCGGACCGGGTAACGATTTTTCATATCTGCTGCCATTACAGGAATTGTCAGATGAATATTTTGTTGTCTTTTATGATCAGAGAGGAAGCGGACTTTCAGAAAGGGTTGAAGAGGAGGATATAACACTTGAAAATTTCTATAAAGACCTTGACGGTGTTATTGATTATTATTCAAAAGGAGAGAAAGTTAATATTATAGGGCATTCATGGGGCGCAATGCTTGCTTCAGGATATGTAGGACAGCATCCTGAAAAAATTAATAAACTGGTACTTGCTGAACCTGGATTCCTGAATCCGGAATTTGCGAAAGTCTTTATGGAAAATACCAATGGAATGGCAGTTAATTTTTCATTTGAGGTTTTGTATTACTTGTCAAAAGCATGGATTAATTCATTGCATATCCACGGCCCGGATGAGCATGCCCGGAAGGACTACTTCTATCATAACTTTATAAGCTCGCCCATCAGGGATCACCCCATGAGTGTTTATTGCTGTGAGGGTGACATCAATAACATATCAATGGATAGTTGGCGCTTTGGATCTTTGGTATCCCAAACTTTCATGAAAAAGCAATTAGATGAAGATGGAAATATTGTGGTAAGATTTGATGAAGGATTACAAAATTTCCAGGATACGGTTTTGTTTATTGCAGGAAGTTGTAATATAGCCATCGGACCTGATTACCAGAGGGAGCAAATGAAATTATACCCATATGCTGTGTTGGAGATCATTGAGGATGCAGGACATACGATGGTAGGGGAGAAGCCAAAGGAAAGCATACAGGTGATAAGGAAATACTTGAATTTGAAGCGATAAGATAGTCTCCAGTCTCTGGCATCAGGTATCCGCCTTAACTATCCTCAAGCATAATGAATCAAATGTTTTATAAATTTGAAGATATAGAGAAGCGGAGTTCATGAACTATAATACTTGAATGATGGGTGGTGGAGTTAATGGATTTTGTTTGTTAGTTATAGAATATTAATGACAAAAACTTAATGAATTAATAGAAAGGATAGAAAAATGAGGAAAGTTGCAGTTTTAGGAGCAGGTTATGTAGTAAAACCAATGGTTGATTATTTTATTGATGTTTGCAAATATGAAGTGATTATTGCAACACGTACGGTTTCAAAGGCAGAGAAAGTAATTGCAGGAAGATCACTGGGTACTTCTGTTAGCTGGACAATTGATCAGGTTGATGTTTTGGAAGAGATAATACAGAGTGTAGAAGTTGTAGTTGCGATGACACCACGCTCAACTCATACAGTTGTTGCCGAATTATGTCTGAAACACAAAACAAATATGATTACTACAGATTTTAAACATCCTGGAATAGCATGTTTTGATGAAGAAGCAAAAAAACAAGATACTCTTATTCTAACGGAACTTGGTGAAGATCCTGGGCTCGATAATATGGGTTTAAAACAAATGATTGATAAAGCCCATTCTGAAGGTGGTAAAATCACCAAAATTGATTCTTATGGAGCCGGTATTCCTTCATTTGAGTATAATCGTAATCCCTGGGGCTATAAATTTTCATGGGATCCAAATGGGCTTATGCGTTCAGCGGTATCACCGGCGGCATATCAGGTTAATGGAAAGTTAATTGAAGTGCCTAAGAAATTTGAGCATCATAGATTAGTGGACGTATATGGGATTGGGACATTTGAAACATATCCCAGCAGCGACAGCACCCGCTATTTAAAAGAGTTTGGATTGGATGAAAATATTTCTATCTACAAAGGATTGCTCCGATATATCGGCTATTGTAACACGATGACAAATCTCCTGAAAATAAAACTGATTGAGAACACCGAAGAAAAGGATTTTGAAAATACAACTTATAGCCAATTTATTGCAAATCTTATTGGCTCATCAACTACGGAAGATATAAAAATGAAATTTGCGAAATCATTAAATATGGAGATTAATGATGATTTTATTGAAAAATTAGATTGGCTCGGATTATTTGATAATGTTCAGATATCAATTAAAAGAGGCACAAATTCAAACCTCCTTGTGGAATTGATGTTGAAAAAAATGGCTTATGAACCTTATGAAAAAGATATGATAATCGTTCACAACGAAATGATTGTTGAATTTCCAAATAAGAAAGAGAAATGGATCTCCAGTATGCTGAACGAAGGTATTCCTTATGGTGATTCTGCTATGGCAAGAGCAGTATCCTTGCCGCCTGCTATTGCTACAAAGCTAATTCTAGATGGGGAAATTACAAGTAAAGGAGTGTGTATGCCCTTAACAAAAGAAATGTACGAACCCATTTTGGATGAAATGGAAACTTTTGG
The DNA here is from genome assembly GCA_964508895.1 of uncultured Bacteroidales bacterium. Classification (GTDB taxonomy): domain Bacteria; phylum Bacteroidota; class Bacteroidia; order Bacteroidales; family B18-G4; genus M55B132. Next base: position 71,934 of record CAZDWF010000001.1, on the reverse strand, counting down.
GTTTTCTTTTAAAAAGGATGAAATTATCTTAAATGATTATGATAATAAGCTTTTATTTGGGGGCTAAAACCCATTCAAATTCATTGTAACCGTCGGTATTAACAATAGAAACCCCAGTATCATCAGTACGATCATTATAGGAGTGATCCATTTCACCCATTTCTCATAAGGGATTTTGGCTACTCCTAAAACACCCATCAACACGCCGGATGTGGGTGTGATCATATTGGTAAAGCCATCGCCAAACTGGAAGGCCATAACGGTTGACTGTCGTGAGATGCCAATCAGATCTGAGAAGGGCGCCATAATTGGCATGGTCAATGCTGCTTTTGCCGATCCTGAAGGAATAATAATGTTAATTATAGTCTGAATGATGTACATGATCCCTACTGCAGCAATATTTCCCAGGTCGTTCATTGATTTGGAAAGTCCGTAAAGTATGGTGTCAATAACCCTACCGTCTTCCAGGATGACTATAATACCACCAGCTAATCCAACAATGATAGCTGCAGAGAGAATATCTTTAACCCCTTCCATGAAAAGGTTTGTGATCTTATCAGCATTATAATTCATAGCAATTCCTGCAAAAATACCCATAGCGAAAAAGAGTGTAGCTATTTTCATTATGTACCATCCGTATCCCATCACGCCAACTATCAGGAAATATATGGTAAATAGCAATAAAGAAAGCACGAAGAAGTGAACGGATTTTCTAAGTGAAAGAAATCCTGTAATTGCAAAGAGAACTGCTGAAATGGGAATCATGGGTAAAGTTGTTGCAGCGTTTCCGACCTTCATTTCAGTCATTGGATATATGATAGAGAATACGATAAGAGAAGCCAGGATGATAAGGTATGAAATCCATCCTGAAACAGGAGTATGGTACTTAATATTCTCAACATCACCGCTATCTCTTTTCCTCCAGTAATCATCTTCCTGGTAAACCAATGATCTTTTTGGGTTTTTCTTTACCCTGGCTGCATATCGCAGTATGAAAAAGAACCCGATAAAGTTAATGATCAGCCAGCAAATAAACCTGTATTCTATCCCTGAGAATAAGGGAAGCTCTGCAATTCCCTGTGCAATACCAATGGTGAAGGGATTAAGTATGGCTCCTGCAAAACCCAAACCGGCTGCAACAAAAACAAGGGCAACTCCTGTTATGGAATCATAACCCATAGAAATAGCAAGTGGCACCAGAATTATTATAAATGCAATGGTTTCCTCGCTCATTCCAAATATGGCTCCAAAAGCACTGAACATTAACATTATCAATGTCATTACTATGTTTTCAACTCCAATTTTTCTCAACACTTTATTTCTTTCCAGATTTTTTGTGAATTTCAGGAATGAGAAAATTCCAACATCTATTGCTTTGCTGGCATTCATGATCCAGAAAGCACCCCCGATCATCAGGATGAAAACTATGATTCCCGACTGTCTGACAAAGCCTTTAAATAATGCAGCAAACACCTCCCATGTTTGTGGCTGACTATCGACATACCGGAAGGTCAGTTCTTTGGTTTCCTTGCCATCAACCACAGAGTTTGTTTCAACATATTCACCACCCGGAATAAACCAGGTAATAATTGCAGCAAGAATAATGATGTAAAAAATGATTACATAGGTGTGAGGGATTTTTTTTATGTTAAGCATGAATGATAGTTATAATTTTACTTAAAATTGTTTTGATTTTAGTTGCCAGTCGCCAGTCGCCAGTCACCAGTCGCCAGTCACCAGTCGCCAGTCGCCAGTTTCCAGTCGTAAGTATTAGAACAGTTCATCATATTTTGTCCAGAGATGATCACCGAGATTCCAGGCTTTGTTTACAACTTTGTTGCCCCATTTATTGGTATAAATAGTCATCATTTCTTTAGCTTTTGCAGGATCATTTTCATATACAGATATTACCTCTTTTTCAAATTCATCCTGTTTATCGAAAAGCTGTTTTTGCATCGGAACCCAGACTTCATCCAGATCTTTTCTCATATCTCCCCAGCGTTGAGCAGCAAGTGTCCCTAATCTGTTAAAAGCCCACCAGGCAGATTCCTGAGTATAGCCATTTGGTCTTCCTGGAGTTTTATATGAGTCAGGAAGGTCGGTCACCCCACAATAAACCGGAATATAAACTGATGATGCCACATTGTCAAGAGCAAGCCATACCACACCACCAACAGGATCAGGAAGAAAATCACGACATTGAATTATGGTAGCATACATTGTATACCATCTTGCAATGGTACGCTCACCTCTCCAATCCCAACCTCCATTGATTTTAAATACCTTATTCATATCATAAGGCATGAATGGATTTGCCAGAGGTGAGAGTATAGTTTTCCCATCTTTATCTGTTACTGTAATATTTTTTACAAAGTTGAATGGAGTTCCTTCGTAATAATCCTTAAAGATTGAAACCAGTTCATCAAGTGTTACAGGATTATCAGGTTTAACGGAGAATGGATAATTCTCGGCATTTGGATCAAGTTTGAGCGAAGGAGCCAGCAAATCAAAAACTCTCCATTCTCTTCGTCTCGCAGCTAATGAAGTCCTGCTATGAGGAGCATAAGCATAACAAAAGCGAAAATCATCTTTAGTTTTGCACCATCCTGAATCAAGAGCCATATCATATATATTTTCCGAAGCCATAAAATGATCTTTGTCTTTCAAATTTATTTCCTTAATGGTGCTTGCATTGGCGTTAACAGAAACATGATCATCCGGAACTCTTTGGGCAACCCAGATTGCACCTGTTTTACCTTTGCCAGGACCAAGGATTTCAAAGTGCCATACCTCTTTTGGATCGGCAATGGTAAGGCATTCTCCAGCGTCATTCCAGCCATATTTCCCTGTTAATTCTCCGGCAAGTATAATTGCTTCTCTGGCGGTTTTGCACCTTTCGAGCATAAGCTGACAAAGCCTTTGACAATCAATGAGTCCATTAGTTGATTGCAGGAAATTTCTCCCACCAAAAGTTGATTCTCCGATAGCAAGTTGGTATTGATTCATACATGGGTATGCGGTATTGATATACCCATAGGTATGGAGTACCTGGGGTATTTCTCCAACTTTTGTATGCAAATATGAAGGCATAGCAGTTGTGTCGCAACTGCTTCTTTTATACATTGCCAGGTTAGCTCCATCAGGATGATCTTGTGGAGGCACTATATCCATCCACGATCTGGTCCTGTGGCTATCGTCAGTGTGAGATGTGATAACCGAGCCATCAATTGTTGCATTTTTGCCTGCTGTTATGCTTGTGCATTCATCTATCCATTCTTGTGATATAACTGCATTAGCAGATAATATAATAATTGTTAGTATTGCAATTGTTTTGTTCATCATTGATTTTAGCAATTAGTAATTAGTATTTTGCGACTTGCGACTTGCGACTTGCGACTTGCGACTTGCGACTTGCGACTTGCGACTTGCGA
>CAZDWF010000001.1:7756-68403 GCA_964508895.1 uncultured Bacteroidales bacterium | reverse complement strand
CGACTTGCGACTTGCGACTTGCGACTTGCGACTTGCGACTTGCGACTTGCGACTTATTAATAACCAACTAAAGTAGTGATTTTTACTCAACTTAAATTTTTAATAATCCAGAAATTTCCTCATAATTAATTACTTTTGTTTAATAATTATTTTATTATTAAGAATGAGTGATCCCATTAAGCATGAGTGCGGAATTGTGCTTGTCCGTTTATTAAAGCCTCTCGAGTATTACCTTGCAAAATACGGCACAGCATTTTATGGATTAAATAAACTCCATCTCTTAATGCAGAAGCAACATAACAGGGGTCAGGATGGAGCTGGTATTGCCTGCATTAAATTTGATCTTGAGCCAGGAAATAAATATATGAACCGCCTGAGGTCAAATTCCGCAACTCCTATTAAGGATATTTTCAATACCGTTTATGATGAAATTAGTTCAGTTTCTGAGAGAAATCCAAACTTGTTAAAAGATATAAATTGGCTGAAACAGAATGTTGACTTTACAGGCGAACTTTTTATGGGTCACCTGAGATATGGTACTTTTGGTAAAAACTCTGTCGACAACCTCCATCCATTTATCAGATACAATAACTGGATGACCAAAAGCCTTATCCTGGGTGGTAATTTCAACCTTACCAATGTAGATGAGTTATTTGAAAGGCTGATAGATCTGGGACAATATCCTGTTGAGACATCTGACACTATTACTATGCTGGAGAAGATCGGTCATTTTCTTGATGCGGAAAATGAAAGATTATATCAGGAATATAAAGCAATAGGCCTGGAGAAAAGAAAAATTTCTCATCAAATCTCTAAAAATATTAATATCCAGGACTTACTAATAAATTCAAGTAAAGACTGGGATGGTGGATATGCCATGGTTGGATTAATTGGCCATGGTGATTCATTTGTGTTAAGAGATCCTAATGGAATAAGGCCTGCTTATTATTACTATGATGACGAAATAGCTGTTGTTACTTCAGAGCGACCTGTTATTCAAACTGCACTTAATGTAAGCCGGGATAGTGTTAAAGAGATTAGTCCGGGAAGTGCATTGGTAATTAAAAAGGATGGAGAAATAGACGAGCTTGAGATCAATACAGCTGGAGAAAGAAAAGCTTGTTCATTTGAACGGATATATTTTTCACGAGGTTCAGATCATGATATTTACGAAGAACGAAAAAGTCTGGGCAGAGCACTAGCAAAGGAAGTTCTGAATGCCATTAATTACGATCTTAAGAATACTGTATTTTCTTATATTCCAAATACCGCTGCCATTGCTTTCAGAGGTTTAATGGAAGCGATTAATGATTTTTGTGATGAGGTAAAGGCTCAGAAAATATTACAGGAAAAGGATAAGCTTGATAAGGAACTACTGGATGAATTATTTTCTATAAAGCCTCGCATTGAATTGGTAGCTGTTAAAGATGTGAAACTCAGAACTTTTATTACACAGGAAAGTCAACGTGATGACCTTGTAGGTCACGTTTATGATATAACATATGGTACGATTAAAAGAGGAGTTGATAATCTGGTAATTATCGACGATTCTATTGTAAGGGGAACCACATTAAAGAAAAGCATTATCAGGATACTTGACAGATTAGGACCAAAAAGAATTATTGTTGCCTCATCGGCTCCTCAGATCCGGTATCCTGATTGTTATGGGATTGATATGGCAAAACTTCAGGATTTTATTGCATTTAAAGCAGCTATAGAGCTTCTTAAAGATACAAATCAGCAGCATATTATTAATGATGTTTACAAGAAGTCAAAAGCTCAGCAGGATTATCCAAAAGAAGATATTATAAACTTTGTCAAAGAGATTTACAAGCCATTTACAGCCACACAGATATCTGACAAGATTGCTGAAATGCTCACAACAAATAATATCAAGGCTGAAATAAAGGTGATTTATCAAACTATTGAAGACCTTCATGAATCCTGCCCTGATAATTCTGGCGATTGGTATTTTACGGGCAATTATCCGACCCCTGGGGGAAATAAAGTAGTTAATAAATCATTCATTAATTATATCGAGGGAAAGGACCAGAGAGCCTATTAGTATTAAGAATTAAGGATTAATATAGGTGATTGCGGATTTGGGATGTGAGATCTTTGAATTCCTGGTCTGTAAATTTTAGTTTGGGTTGGCTGAAATCGATATCATAAATTGTATTAATAGGTATTACGTGAAGGTGTGCATGAGGTACTTCAAGTCCGAGAACAGTAATTCCAATTCTTTTACATTCTACAACCTTTTCAACTGCAAGTCCAACTTTTTTAGCAAAAAGAAAAAGTCCTTTATATAATTCATCATCAAGGTCGAAGATATAATCGATTTCCTGCTTTGGAATTACGAGGGTATGTCCTTTTGCTAATGGGAAAATATCCAGGAAAGCGTAATAATTCTCATCCTCTGCGATTTTGTAGGATGGGATTTCTCCATTGATGATCTTTGTGAATATTGAAGGCATGATCAAAGTTTAATTTAGATCTAAGGTAGTAAATATATTTGAAGGCAGATGCCGGATACCAGATGATTTGCGATTTTGATTTTAGGATTTGATATTTGCCTGGAACTTAGAATTTATCAAAGAGTGATATCAATAACTTCAAAAACAATTTTTCCTGCAGGAATCTCTATTTCAGCAGTATCACCAACCTTTTTACCAAGGAGCCCATTAGCAATAGGAGAGGAGACGGCTAATTTTTTCTGTTTGAGGTCAGCTTCATTATCAGGAACAATAGTATATGACATCATTGCTCCGTTTTGAGTATTTTTAATTTTAACTGTTGTTAAAAGAAGCACTTTAGAAGTATCAATTTTTGATTCATCAATAATTCTCGCTTTACTTATTTCTTCCTGCAATTTTGCAATTTTAGCTTCAAGTAATCCCTGGGCATCTTTTGCAGCATCATATTCTGCATTTTCCGAAAGATCACCTTTATCCCTTGCTTCCGCAATTTGCTTTGATATTGAAGGCCTTTCAACCCGGGTGAGACGATCAAGTTCATCTTTTAACTTTTCATATCCTTCCTTTGTAAAATATCTTACTTGTGCCATTGAAACGATAGTTTGCTTTTATTATATTAATATCTCTTATCAGTGATTATAATAAATAAAGACCCTTAAAAAGGGCCTTTATTTATTAACGAAAAATTTATAAATATCTTATAACAGCGTCAATATAAACACTAGAGGTTCATACGAACACCAAAAGTGTGTACTCCGTCAAATGGCTCTGTGAACCTATAAGAATAATCCACTGAGAATGTACTTCCTTTTTCCTTATTTAAAGGAACCTGAACTGTAGCACCGCAACTTGGTCCTGTATAAACTGTTGTACGGTCAGCTTTATTAGTTATTCCTTCTTCATATGTGTATGCACCATGTAGGAGTAGATATTCTTTCAGACCGTATTCCAATCCAAAAATGAACTGATCTTTTCCAAATGAATTTGACCTGAAATTAATTGCAGCAGTAACCCGATGCATTTTTTCGGCCATATAAATATCATATGCTGCACCTATGTCAAGAGCTGTAGGAAGTTCAAAATCCTGTGTTGGCCAGTAAAAGTTTCTGGAGTTTTCATCGGATGTATTTTGATACCCGATCTGAACAAAACCATCACCTTTATATTTCATTCTTGGGCCAAGATTCTTCAGTGCAATACCAAAATGGATATTTTCATCTTTTCCTGTAACATATTGGATCCCTGCATCAATTGCGATTCCCATTGCACTTGCATCTGCAATAGACTCATTGACTATTTTAAAGCTGACACCAGCATAAATACTATTTGAAAAAGCCTTGGCATAGGTTATCCCAATGGTCATGTAATTGGGTTTAAAAGTACCAATACCACCTTCCGGGTTATCAACTGTTGTTATTTCAATTTCCCCAAAGCTCATATTAAATACATTCAATCCAAGTACCCCTGCCTCTCCAACTTTTTGAGAAAGGCCAGCAGAGAAAATATTTATATCAGAGCCTTTCAGATAAGTTGTGTGAGCAAAAATAAATTCAGTTTTTGCTGTAAAGGCGACACCTGCAGGATTGATAAACATCCCTTCTAATCCCTTGACACATGCTGTATTTACATTTCCCCAACCAGAGCTTCTTGCCCATGGGTTAATGAGAAGCTCGTTTGCACCAGCTTGTCCAGACCTGTCTTTATTACCAGCGTATGAGTCATATGTCATACTTGATAATAAACCGATTAGAAGGAGTAGAACGAAGTATTTATAAAATTTCTTCATATCTATATTATTTATAAGAGTTATTAATATCATTTTTTTACGTTAGAGTTTTTAGAACACATTGAAGAACGGTGGCCTGATTATACCAAACCATTTAATAACCTTCTCTCCAACATCAGTTTTTACATGAATGATGTAAATACCACTGGAGATTGGAATTCCTGCAAAGTTCTTAAGATCCCAATCAAGGAATGTTTCATCGGAATCTTTCTCAAATTGACGAACAAGTGCACCATTTACATTATAAATAGATATTGTGGACTTTCTTGGCAGATATGTGATTCGAATTTTATTATCAAGAACATTTGCTTCATATTCTGCATGTGCATAATAAGGATTCGGAACTACATTGATCAAATCAAGGTCACTTTTAGCTTTTGTAGCACTGTATTCAAGGGTTGAAATATTATCAGTATTGAAGTTATAAACAGGATAGTTATGATTCAATGAATCTGCTCCTGTATTATAAGGTGTTGAATAATATCTCTTGTAAGGTTTGTTAACTCTAATATTCATTACAAAGTCGTTAGACAACCATGGTTCGTTTGGCATTGCCATAGGTAGTCCAACGTACATTGCACTTCCGTAAATTCCTGTTAAGAGAAGAATGTCTGGTAATGAGGATTCATTTTTGAATACTTCATTTAGATATTGCCCTCCATCGTAAGCAGGGAATTGGAAATTAATAGTCTGATACTGGAATTTTTTATGAGCCATGACGTAAACATAGTGTTTGCCGCCAAATAGAGGTTCACCACTTACAGGCGAATACTCATTTGAAGTAGGATTAAACTGCATATCACGTCCGTTTTCACCTACCAGCCATGAATCTTCACCAAATATAATATTTAGTCTTTCTCCTGTTTCAAGGTTTATTGCAAATCCAGGGAACCATCCCATACCTGTTGGACTGATATAATCAGGAAGGTTTGGATCAGTGCCTCCAGTCGTATCGTTAGCAGCTGCATAATTACCATCTTTATCTACAGATGGAGATTTTCTTACTTTAAATCTCTCTACTCCTCCTTCAGAAAGAACAACATCAGAACACATTTCAATTACAAGACAACGTGACCAGAGATCTCTGTTAGGAGTGAGAACTATGTCAACACTTGCAATATCAGAAAGTGGATTCTGAGATTTTGAAAGATTATTATAAGCAGGACCTGTAACTTCATTCTGCTCTACTGATGCAGCACACAATGCGTAAGGTGCCCATGTTCCACCATAAATACCTTCGAAATCTTCATTAGGGTCCCATGCTCTGGTCGGCATATTCCAGTCATCATTTCTTGAATCCTGCTGATCCTGATATGTTCCTGAGCGTATCCAGTTATTATCACTTCCTGGTATATTGTTATCCATTACACCGAATAACCACATATGGGTAAGATCTTCATATGTAAATGAAGAAAGAATAAGTCCGTTATTTGCTGCAAGGCTGTCACCAGGTGACCATTGCTGCTCAATAGTGACAGACAAACCGAGTTCCAGAAGCAATTGCTCATATCTTACATCAATCGTGGTGTCAGAAGTATAGATGTCACCGGTTGAATGATCTGTAAGTTTCCAGTGAGCTCTGTTTATATCTATAGAATCTCCGGTTGGATTTTGTATATCTGTTAGTTCAAGTGTGAAATCACCTGCTTTAACATTAAGAGGATCAATTACTCGTACATCAACAGGTCCGAAGTTATTCTGGTATGTGGGATTGTAAACAATAGGATAACTTGTATCACCGAGATGTGTATTTGTGTCAGCAGGATGCTTTCTCATGAGTTTTTGATAAGATTCTAAATTCAGGAATAAAGGAATACCACCATTACCTTGTCCCTGTATTCTTGTAATCTCAGGACCATCACCATACTGACTCCTCATAATTTTTCCATTAACAGTTTTATGAGGAATTGCCGAATATGTTTTAATATTTTTTCTTCCAGCTAAATAAGGTTTTTTCTGACCAAGCAATCCATTAAGAACTCCTGGTTCCTGGCTATAAGGCATATACTCATTATATGCATAAGCAATAATAGTATAGTAATATTGTTTATGGTTAACCAGGTCTCTACCACTTGCAGCAAAAGCATCTTCAGTTAACATGAAACTGTGGCTGATACCATTATCACCACCTTCCACTTCAATAACTGGTACGTTACCGCCAATTGCTTTATCGAAATAGTAATTAACAAGAGTTCCAATACTATTTTTAACATCAAATTGAGCAACAAGTCTTACAAGATTTGGATCATCTCTGCTATCAATTGTAACAGATGCATCTTTTAGCTGGTAAATCTGATATCCTTCAAATTTATATGTTGAGTCGTTACGTAATGAAGGATCATCTGGATTAGGTTGTCTGATAGTATTATCATACTCATCATACTCTTCCTTGTAGTTATTAGATGTTCTGGGGTTTGTTATGTAGAAGATAAGAGATTGATCTAATTCCACAATTGTAAAATCTGGTGCATCCGGACCATCAAGTACTTTAAAGCAATTATCAAATAATTTCTGACATTTATCATCAACAGTTCTTAAAAGCTCAACTGATGCCCAGGGACCACCTGAAGTAGCACGTGCCCAGGGAATACCTACGGTGATATAATTTACAGCACCAGGTCTAAGAATAAATGGCCCTGCAGATTGCATAAATCGCTTGTCAGCCGGAGGGTTATCAACGGTTATTTCATTCCAGTATATCCCATTCTGATTATAACCTCCATAAGGAAGGGAGCCATCAGTTCCCCAGTTACATGGGTCTGAATCATCAGGGAAAACGAAATGGCATTCGGGGCCCAATGCTCCGGATGCAGGGAATCCACTACCACCATAAAGGAAAGGGTCTCCGTTTTTCCAGTGACCTGTTAGATAGTTATAATATTCAGGAGCAATTCCGGGGTCACCCTGATCACCACCAGCATTATTATGGTATGTGAACTGACGCATACCAAAACGCTCATCGTCTATAATTCCATTACCAAAGTTCACACCATTAATTGCCATCTGATCCCATTCATATTGTGAAGTAATGATAGAGCAATCACCTGTAAATTTTGGATTGTCCCTAAGGTCAGGATCAATATATGGTCCCTGGAAAAAGTCAACACCAACAGCTGGTGGCTGATCACCATATGCTTCAGGTTCACCGCTACCATCAACAGCATTACCATTGTAGCAATATCCAAGCCCTCTGTTAACATCACAACCAACATAATCGTCCCATGCATAACCAAGGTCGGCATCAATCCATGGGCAGAAATAAGTGCCAGTTAATGTAAATGTTGATCTGTTAATTACTTCGTATGAGTAGAATGTCATGTTATTGATCTCATCGTTGGTTGCAAAAGCAAATGCCTGTGCCCTTATCTCCATACCTATAGGAGCACCTTGGGTTTCTGTATGAGCATTTCCTTTATCATTGAACACCCACCATAAAGTTTGGTCACCTTTAAGAACCTGGTCAACCAGTAATCCTCCGGTTACAATACCCATTGAATCTTCAGGAGTAGGTGTAGGAACATAAGTAGGATCGTTAGCATAGTTTAATGGGCAAAGTTCATTTGTAATATCATAATATGGATAATCACCCATATTTGGATCGTAATCACCATCACCATCAACATCTTTAAATGGTGCAAGATAGTAACTCTGATCTTTGGCAACATCACCATGAGCAGGGTAAGTCATAAATGATTCAGGAATTGAATATCCCGGGAATTCAGTAGCTTGATCTTCGCTATTCCACCAGGCTAAGAAATTATCAACTTCTTCTCTTGTAATAACAAAATGTTTATCATACTTCGCGCAAGTTGGCTGATCAACAGATGCAGTTCCATCTATTGTTAATGGTCCGGGCCAGAAGTCGATACCAATCTGGCGAAACCTTTGGGCAGCAAGCTTAAGCTGACCGTTAATATCCAATCCTCCAATCCAGAGTGATCCGGAAAACAGAGATGTAGCAGTACCTGCTTTAGGAATATAGTACTGGGAACCAATTCCTCCAGGAAGATCCCACCACATATCACCTCCAACATTAACACGTGCATTAACATTATTAATGTTTAGGAAAGTAAATCCTGCAGAGGCAGAACATCCTGAAGCTGTATTTTTGATGGTTTGACCATTTTTATTATTATTTCCTACAAATTCTTCTGAATAAGCATTTGTCAGGAAGAATACACTGAGAAGAGTAATTAATAAGTAACGGAATGTATTTTTCATGATCTTCATTTTTTTAATTTCCATTTTTTGGTTTAACACTGTTTTGCTGATTGGTTAAAAATTGAAAATCAAACCCAGATGAATTGTTCTTGGTCGACTATAATACCAATTTCTATCAATAAATACGCCATAAAGATCCCGGTATGATTGAGGATCAACCTGTTCATTGATCTCTCTTTGCCATTCAGCTGCAGCGAGATAGCCATCATCATCAGGGTTACCGGTAGCAGGATAAACAGTAAGAACATTCTTTGTATTCAGGATGTTACTAACCTGAAGATAAACATTCAGGTAAGCAGTCTTTTTGTTGTCACCTTTACCAATATCAAAAATGATATCTTTATCAAGCCTCATATCAATTCTAAACTGCCATGGCAGTCGGGAACCATTATAAGTACCTTTTACCAGCCTTGATCCAGGGTTAATCTGAGAATAGATATTTCTTGACCTGGTATAAGGAGTACCGGAACCACCGGTAAGTGTAAAGCTTACACCTGTATTTTTAAGAAGTTGTACAGGAGCTTTTCCTTTTTTCTCTCTTTTAACAACAGGTCCTTTATAATCTTTACCTTCTCCGTAGCGATAATCAAGGAATACATTAAACTGATGTCTACGGTCCCATGCCAGAGGTGTGAGTATCCTGAGGTTTGGAAGTCCTGCATTAACAAGTGCAGCAGCAGTTGTGGTAGTAGAGCCAGTACCATCTGCAAATTGCAATGTATAATATGCACTCAGACGAACATTTCCGGTTCTTCTCAGGTCATATTGAATTGTAAGACCTTTAACGGTTCCAAAATCTATATTATTAAAGGATGTATAATCGTGTGGATATGCACCATTAAACCTGAATATCTGAATCATATCACGCATTTCCCTGTAAAAAGTATAAAATTTCACCGAGGAAGTATTTGTAAGCTTCTGCTGGAAACCAAGTTCGTAATCGATAGTTTTTGCAGGTTTAAGGTTTGAATTATTTATAGTTCCTCCAACATTTGCAAAGTAATAGTAGTTTGGAGCATATGCACGAACATTTCCTGTTGGTCTCTGAGTAAGCACATCATAGTGTGCAAAGAAAAGTGCCTCATCAGAAATTGGGAATGAGAATGAAATACGAGGCATTACATTAACCTGTGGTTCATAATCTTCAAATGCTGCAAGTTCTGGTCTCTCAGCACCTGGGTTTTTAAGGAATGGTGTAATACCTGTGCTGCCACCAATACTGTTAGGGTCAGCAATTTCAGTACCACTTGAATTATACCATGTGTCTCCGTCACGATATCCAACAATTGATGTTGGTGATTGTGCATTATCAACATAAACTACATAATTGCCACCAATGTTAGATGGGATTTCATAACCTGGCATATTTTTAGCAATTGATTCAGTTGGACTATCACCTCTTGTATATGCTGAATAGAAGAGATAAGGATCTTTAAGAACTTCCTGGTTTGCATCAAACCTGTCAACACGAACACCTATGTTAAAAATAAGATCTTTAAAGGCAAATTTATCCTGGATATATCCTGCCATATAAATTGGCTGGAACGCACCAATAGGTCTTTCGTATAGGCCATCTTCGGTTTTGTTGTTCCAGAAATCATTCAATGTGGCTTTTCCTTTATACTTATCACCTGTGTGATCATAGCCATAATATCCTATATATGAATATCCGTCATTAAGTAACTCATCTGCACTGAACATATTCACATCAAAAAGGTCACCATCAAGACTGACAGTGTGAGGATTATTATTTTCATCGAAATAAGTTATCGAGTTATTATTGAAGTCGTATGAATCAATAGAAATGAAATCTGTTCCATTAGTTGGTAAGCCAAGCTTTTTCCTGAGGTTGATATCAAAATTCTTTTGTGATGGCCCATCAAATTTCCTGTAATAATTGATGGTATCCATAAATACTCCATCACGGTATACAGGGTCAGGGTTTTCAAGATCTAACTGGGCAATATGGAAGTTTGCAAGGTTATCCATTAATGTCCAAATTCCTACCGCACCTATATTGTAAGCTCTGTCTGTTCTTTGTTCGTATTGCAGGCCAAATTTGATCTCATGATTTCCTATGTCCATAGCACCTGATGCTGACACACCCAGCTGGTTAGCTTCATTATAACCATAACCTGTCTGGATAGTTCCCGGTGCATTAAATATACTGTAGAAATTACTAGGCTGCTGTCCATTTGATTTAGCTCCTAAAAGTTGGATCTGGTCCATATTCCTATGGAACATATTTTCAGGATAAAGGTCATAATACTGTTGAGTGATATTTGCAACTAGCGGATTAAAATCTGAGGGTGTAAATGTCAGAAGAGTGTCATAAATATTATCCATCAACCATACATCCTCATAAGGAATCCCTCCAATAGTATCAGTGCCGAGATTATAATTCCTGGCAAGGTGAGATTCAAATTTCCCTACATAACCATATTTAAAAATGTTGTCTTTATGATCAGCATCCATTCTTTCGGCATAGTATCTTGAGTAATCAGCCTGGATACTATAATAGACATTCTTTACCAGGGATTTACTGTCAACTTCTGTTGGGAACCTTTGAGTGAATCTACCAAATACCCTCCATGTATAGTTATATGAAAGAGGGTTTTTGTCGTAATTAAAAACCTGATTTCCTAAACCACCATTGTCTCTTCCTCTATTATAATTAAGCGTACCTCCAAAGGTCAGGTTAATTGTAGGAGTTGTTCTCACATCAATTTTTGCAGAAACATTTGCAGAATACCTTGTATTGTTTGGAACGGTTTTTTGGGTATTCAGGTCACTTAATCGTGTAAATGATCCTGTTTCAAGTGTACCTATACCAGTGGGTGATAATGTAAGTGGTTTTTCTTCAATATATCTTAGATAATCATCTTTTGCAACATATTGATCTCCTGCCCTGATTGTTGCAGACTTTCTATAAGTGAAGTCACCGGCAACGAAATAACCAAGCAAGGATTCTTTTTTATTACCCTGCTCGTCTTTTTTGGAGAACAAGGGACCGTTAAGGTTAAATCCAACACGGTTAAATCCATAAGCATCCAGCAATTCACTGGTTTCAAGTTCGATACCTGCTCCGAATTTCCTTGAAGGGCCTTTTGTTGTCACCTCGATAATACCACCCATAGCATCTCCATATTGTGCTGGTGTACCACCAAGGATCACAGAAACCTGTTCAATTGCCTGGGGTGGAAGTGTTGATGAACCTCTAACCCTAATACCGTCAACATAGTATACTGTACCGTCGGCACGGGCACCACGAATATTTGATACAGTACCATCCTGGGTATATACACCCCCGATGGTGGCTGCTACCGCGTTAGCCTGTCTGTTAGGCATCTTTTTGATTTCTTCAGATGTAACAGTACCCCCTGAAGTTGTTTGATCTTTATCGATCAATGGAACTACGTAACTCTTAATCTCAAAAACTTCAAGTGTTTGAGCTGTTGATTCCAATTGAATATCATTAAAGGTGATTGAGTTTGCCTTAATGATAACGCCTGTGATCATAAGTGGTTTATAGCCAACAAATGTGGCTTTAATGTCATATGTTCCGGGAGTAATCGGTTTAATAATATAGTTTCCGTCAAAGTCAGATGAGCCACCACCCACCTGGGTGCCGCCAATCTCAACGATAATGTTCACAAATGGAAGTGGTTCTTGTGTCTCTTTATCTAAGACTTTTCCTTTAAGAGTACCGGAAACTTGTGAGAATACCAACAAATTTGCTGTCAGTATGATACCAATGGTTAATAGTAAATTTCTTAACATACCATATAATTTTATGTTAGATTATACATTGTGCTTTTAAAAGTTCGTAAAGTTAATAACAAAAAAATGAAAATACCAAAATTTATTAACAATACCTTTAAAAAAAAATTAACATCACCTTAACAAAATCTTAGCTATAAGGTCTTTCAAGAATAGCCTGATATATCACGGCTTTTCGTATATTAAAATCTTTCTTAATAATATTGTCATCTGGCTCTTCATTATATAGATCCTCAGTTTCAATATTATCAATTCTATGAGATTGTGCGCGCTTAACCAATTCCTGATAGGAAGTTTTATCAGCATCGGAATAATATCTGTTTCCAACAGTTTCTACCGAGCTAATTCCCTTGTTTTCATATTCGTCTTCGAATGTAACTGAGTCCTCGCTATCAACGCTTTCAAATTCACTGCTTTCATATATTAATTCATTATCAGAATAAGGATGTAAGGGATCAGCTTTCTGTTTATAAATTTCTGTTTTGCCGAATAGCTCTTCAAGTATGTTTTGTTCTTGAGATTCTTGACTTGTCTGGGAAGGTCTTGTTTTTTCTTGTTGCTTTTGTTTTCGCTTTTTACTGGATGTGTAAAAGGTAAAGACTAGCCATAATAGACCAATAATTATATAGATCAAGTCTTCCATTTCAGATTACATTAGTTTTCAAAGAGTAAAAATATTAAAATATATACAAATTAAAAGAGAAAAAAAGTTTTCGGTTGAAATAAATCAGTTTACGGTGTATTAGTTCATAGATATTTCTGTATTACGCGTTACACCTTACTATTTAAAACGGGGCAAACCCCGTTTTAAATATTTGTTATTATCTCTAAAATCTTTTCTCTTTTTCTTCGTGAAACCGGGATTTCACTACCATCTTTCATTAAAATATACTCACCATCACTCCTGACAAAACTCTTAATATATCTGACATTGATAAGATGTGATTTATGTGGCCTGATAAAATTGTGAGCATTCAATAATTCTTCATTTTCCTTTAGTGTTTTTGAAACCAGGATTTTGGTTCCTTCATTAAGGAAAAAGAGAGTATAATAATTATCGGATTCGCATCTTACAATTTTACTGATCTCAACAACATGTATTTTGTCAGAAGTGGAAAGAATAATCTTTTGATTATCGGATTCCGGGGTTTTTATATTATCAAGTAAAACATTGATGTTCTTATTAATCTGGCTGCCTGCTTTCTTCAACTCCACCTTCTTTATTGCTCTGACCAGTTCTTCAGGGTCGAGTGGTTTTAGTAAGTAGTCAAGTGCGCTATATTTTATTGCTTTGATGGCATACTGATCGAAAGCAGTAGTAAAAATAACTTCGAAACTAATTCGGTCTAGTTCTTCCAGCATCCTGAAACCTGTTCCATCAGGCATTTGTATATCCAGAAATACAAGGTCTACTTTATTGTTTTTAATTAGTTCAAGGCCTGATTTGTATCCGTCAGCTTCACCAATAACGCTTACATTTTTACAGAAACGATCTAATAAACCGATAAGGGTTTCTCTTGATTTCTTTTCATCTTCAACAATTACTGCTTTAATCATGTAGTGAATCTTGGAATGGTCCTAAAATGAGTCTGTATTTTCTGACCTAAATATATAAATTTTTTTTATGTCATACATTCATCGAAATTTAAATGTCTTCAAAAAGCATTTTAATCTCAACACGGGTTCCATTTGCTTTGCCGCTTTGTGATTTTAGATCGATAATCTTAACTGAATATTTATCTTTATTCTGGTTATTTAGTAATTCCAATCTCTCTTTTGTAATTATCATACCTCTTGATTCCCTTTTTATACCTGAGGCTTCTTTTATTTTTCTTGCTTCTTCTCTTCCAATACCATTGTCTTCAATTATACAGAAGATTGTATCTTTCTGAAGTTTGATATCTATCTGCAGATGACCTTTTTTATCATTATTATTAAGTCCATGCAGGATGGCATTTTCAACATAAGGTTGTAGAATCATGGGTGGTATTGCCATAAATTCTTCATCGATACGGGGATCAATTTTTATTGTATAGTTGAATTTATCATCAAAACGTAATTTTTCAATATCCATGAAATATGTCAGGGCTTTTACTTCATCTTTAACAGGAATAATAGTTTCTCTTGAATTAGATAAAGTTAGCCTCATCAATTGAGAGAACTTTGAAAGATAGTGAATGGCTTTATCAGTATTATTAGCAATAATAAAACTTTGAATAGCATTAAGTGAGTTGAAAATAAAATGTGGATTCATTTGTAACCTCAGTGCTTTCTGCTCAATATCGAAAAGCTGTTTTTCAATGTTCAGCATTTTCTTTTCAACTTCATTTTTCAATTTAACCGTTCTGAATCGGCGATAAATAATAAACCAGATTATCGAGATAACAAATACCAGAAATGAGATTCTGAACCACCATTGACGGTACCATGGTGGAGGAATAACCAGTGTGAAAATAAACTCTTCATCATTCCAGATGCCATCATTATTTGAAGCTTTCAGGTTAAAAGTATATGTCCCGGGGCTTACATTTGCATATTCTGCGATCCTTCTATCTGCATCTCTTTCAATCCAATCCTTATCATAATTGCCAAGTTTATACATGTATTTATTCTTTGAAGGATTTGCAAAGTCCAGTGCAGAAAATTCAAATGAAAAGAAATTATTTGTATAATCCAGTGTAATGGTATCGCCACTGTTAATTTTTATTGTTTGATCCTGGTTGAATATTTTAAAATTTGTTATGACAATTTTTGGAATTCTTGTATTGTGTCCTATGTCATCAGGGTGAAATGCGTTAAACCCATTCATTCCTCCAAAAAACAGTTCTCCTTCAGGTGATTTATAGAAAGCGCCTCCATTAAATTCATTTCCCTGCAGTCCATCCTTGATATCATAGTTAACAAATGATGAGTCAGATTTAATAAACTTTGAAAGCCCCCAGTTAGTATTAAGCCATAGGTGTCCATTTAGATCTTCTACTATATTATATACTACATTGTTTGGGAGTCCGTCATCTTCATTAAAGGAAAGGAATTCTTCCCTTACCGGATCAAAATGATTTAATCCACCCCCCATAGTACCTATCCAGTATTCATCATCTGAATCCTGAAAAATAGAAAAAACTTTATTGCTGGATATGGTTTTATCTCTTGAATGATCATTAATATATCTTGTAAATATATTTGTTTCAAGGTTCAATTTATTTATTCCCAGGTCAGTGCTTGCCCAGATATTACCATCCCTGTCTTCATAAACATGCCAGATATTATTATTGCTTATAGTACTTTTGTCAATTGGATCATTCTTATAATTAGTGAAGTTTCCTGTTTCCGGATTAAGCTTGCTAAGTCCGTTGGATGTGGCAACCCAGATGTTGTTGTTACTATCTTCAATGATAAAATATATAGTGTTTCCAGAAAGTGAATTTTGATTGCCTGCTTCAAATTGATAAAGTATGAATTTCTCATTTTCAGGATTATATTTTAGTAATCCAAGTGCTTCGGTTCCTATCCATATATTTCCTTTACTGTCTTGTCTTAATGCTCTTATCCTAACATCACTTAGATTTGTTTGATTATCAAATTGATAATTAATTAATTCAAAATCACCACTCTTTCTGTTAAATTTATTTAAGCCTTTACTTGTTCCTAACCAAATGAAGTCCTGATTATCTTTAATTATAGCAAATACTATATTACTTGATAATGATTTTGGATTATCAGGAGTTTTTTCAAATTTTTCAAACTTACTTGAATACTTATCGATCTTATTAATCCCTTTATAGGTTCCCACCCAAAGATTGCGAAGACCGTCTTCATAAATACTATAAATAGTATTGTTTGAAAGGCTGGTATTATTACTTGTATTACAGTAATTGAAAAAGTCATCTCTTTCAGGATTATAAAGATTTAACTTATTCTCGGTGCCAATCCATATCAATCCGTTACTATCCTGGTAAATGCAATAAATAAAGTCATTACTTATACTGAATTCATTAGCCGGATCATTATAATAGCGGGTAAACTCCTCTTTTTCTTTATCCAAACGATTAAGCCCATTTGCAGTTCCAATCCATATTGCACCATCTACAGTTTGTTTGATATCCAGAACCCAGTTGCTAGAGATTGAATTGTCATTATCTCCATCATGAAAATAAGGAAGAAAAACCTTCTCATCCGGGTTAAAACAAAACAATCCATGTCTTGTTCCAATCCAGAGACCGCCTGAGTTGTCCTGATATGCTCTGTTGATCCAGTTACTGTTAATGCTGTCAGCATTTTTTAATGAGAAATAATATCTTGTATATGCTTTATTTACAGGATCATATTTATTAAGGCCTTTGGATGTACAAATCCAGTAATATCCGTCTTTATCTTTATATATGTGGTTTATGAAATCATTTGAAATGCTATTGGAGTTTTCATGATCATGCCTATGCACAATTATATCATAATTATTCAGGTTAAGAATGTTTAAACCATCTTCTGTGCCAAGCCAAAGCTGGTTCTTATTATCTTCAATAATTGTATTAATGCTGGAATTTGACAAACCATCTTTCTTTCCGAATATTTTAAACTCATATCCATCATACCTGTTAAGTCCATCCCAGGTACCAAACCACATATATCCATCATGATCCTGGAGAATACAATTAATGAGGTTTTGGGATAATCCTTTTTCAATAACAATGTTTTCAGAAGTAATTCGATCGAATTTCAGGTTTACAGGCTTTTGAGCAAAGCCGGGTGAAATGAGTAATAACAGAATTACAATATTTGATAATACTAACTTCATTGTGATTGTCAATGTTTGATACTACGTTATTTCGGCCCTGTACACTTTTTATATCTTCTCATTAAAGTCTTTTTTCTTCCTTTGTTCAGTTTTTTGCTTCTCTTTTGAGATTGCTTCATCTGCTCCTGCATGGCTTCAGATTGTATTTCAAAATGCTTGTCTTCACTTTCTTTATAAAGCTTCTTCTGCTCTTTATCCATTAACCTTTTTTGTTTCTTCATATATTTTTCTTCACTCGACCGAGGATTGAAAAAGCATGAGTTCATACACATCAGAACAAATATAGATGCAATAAGCAGTAGCTTTGAGTTTATTTTCATCCTTGGTTAATAAGAGAGAAATATTACTAATCTGAAACCGATATCAAATGTATGTAATAAAATATAAATAGTATATTTACGTTTGTAAAAAAATTTAAATTGACCATGAGGTACACCTATCCAAACCTTCTGAAGATGATTATATTACTGGCGGTTATTGCTATTGCGATAACAGCTTGTAAAAAAGACGACAAAAATGATGAAGTTGATATTGGTTACGTTAACATTACTATAAATCCAAACTCAACGGAGTATCTTGAATTGAATATTGTTTCAGGATGGGTATATCTTTATGCAAGTCCGCCAAGCAGAGGAATAATCGTATATCGTTTGTCTCAGGATGAGTTTAAGGCCTATGAGCGTACACCACCCTATAACCCCAACGCATGTTGTGAGGGCAGCAGTTGCACAAAATTAGTTGTGGAAAATCTTTTTGTTAAGGATACCTGCCTTGATGTTGAATACCTGATTATAGACGGTTCATGGGTAAGCGGCCCTGGAAAAGTAAACCTGGTGCAGTACAATACTTATTATGATGGGACGCTGTTGAATATCAGCAATTGATTAAGCACTATGTAGCAAGCAAGCACCAAATTCAAAATTATAAATTCCAAGCAAATTACAAATCAAAAAAATAAAAAACCAAAAGCTGGATGTCCAGAGTTTGGAATTTATAATTTAGTGCTTGCTTGGAATTTATAATTTTGAATTTAGTGCTTTACCTTAGTACCTGTAATGTTCCGGTTTAAACGGTCCATTTTTCTCTACTCCAATATAATCAGCCTGATCTTTTGTAAGTTTGGTGAGTTTAACTCCAATATGTTCAAGATGTAATCGAGCAACTTCTTCGTCGAGATTTTTTGGTAAACGATACACATCAATGTCGTAATCATTATTCCACAACTCAAGTTGAGCCAGTGTTTGGTTTGTAAAAGAATTACTCATTACAAATGATGGATGGCCGGTTGCACATCCAAGGTTAACAAGACGACCTTCTGCTAACATATATATGCAATGACCGTCAGGAAAAATATATTTATCTACCTGAGGTTTTATATTGATCTTTTGAACTCCTTCTGATGTATCAAGAGGCTCAACCTGTATTTCATTATCAAAATGGCCAATATTACAAACAATTGCTTCATCTTGCATTTTCGACATATGTTCAACAGTTAATACATCTTTATTTCCTGTAGCAGTAACATATACATTAGCCTCAGGGAGAGCATTTTCTACAGTAGTAACTTCAAAGCCTTCCATTGCTGCCTGGAGAGCACAGATTGGATCTATTTCGGTTACAAGAACGCGAGCTCCAAATCCTCTCATCGACTGAGCACATCCTTTACCCACATCACCATAGCCACAAACCAAAACAACTTTTCCGGCAATCATTACATCGGTTGCCCTTTTAATCCCATCTGCAAGTGATTCACGACAACCGTAGAGATTATCGAATTTTGATTTGGTAACAGAATCATTAACATTTATCGCCGGAGCAAGGAGAGTGCCTTCTTCTTTTCTCTGGTACAATCTATGCACTCCCGTAGTAGTTTCTTCAGAGACTCCTTTCCATTCTTTAGCCATTCTATGCCAGCGATTGGGATCATCTTTATGGATTTTGTTGATCCTGTCAATGATGATCTGTTCTTCTTTGTTCGAGCCTTTTTTGTTCAAGAGTGAAATGTTATCTTCAGCTTCATATCCCATATGAATTAACAGCGTAGCATCACCTCCATCATCAACAATAAGGTTTGGGCCTTTACCCCCTGGAAATGATAAAGCTTTATCTGTACACCACCAGTATTCTTCCAGTGTTTCACCTTTCCATGCAAATATTGGAATTTTTGAATCACGAACAACTGCAGCTGCTGCATGATCCTGGGTTGAAAAAATATTGCAACTTGCCCAGCGTACATCAGCTCCGAGTGCCATCAGTGTTTCTATCAATACTGCCGTTTGAATAGTCATGTGAAGAGATCCGGTTATACGTGATCCTTCAAGAGGTTTTTGACCAGTATACTTTTCACGAATTGCCATCAAACCGGGCATTTCTTTCTCTGCAATTTCAATTTCTTTCCTCCCCCAATCGGCCAGGGAAATATCTGCTATTTTGTATTCAAGTTTTTCCAAAGTTGTAGTCTGTTTCATTGTTTATCATTTAAGGCCTGCAAAGGTAGATAATTTACTCATTCTATCAAAGTTACCTTATCATTAATTTTGGTTACTTTTGCATAAGATATATACCTATGCCTCTTATATTTAAAGAACAGAAAGACAAAGGTTTTGTTGTCGGGACCTGGCGCATTGATGAGAGCCTTAAATGGCTTGAAGAGAATTTTGATTTCACGCTGGATGAAAATAAATATTATGAAAAATTCCTGGTGGAGAACCGGAAAAAGCAATGGCTTTCAAGCCGTTTGCTTATAAAAGAAATATACCCCCAAGGTGGAATAGTAATATATAATGAAGATGGCAAACCATTTTTTCAGGATGTGAAAGCACACTTATCTGTATCGCATTCGTATGATTATGCTTCTGCAATTATTAGTGATAGTAAAAATGTTGGAATAGATATTGAAAAGGCCAGTGAAAGGTTGATAAGGGTAAAAGACAGGTTCTTATCTGATAAAGAATTACAGAGTATTGATAAGAGGCAGGAATTAAGATCATTGTGTACATACTGGTGTGCTAAAGAAGCTCTTTACAAGTTATATGGCTTTAGAAAACTCGACTTCAGGGAGCATATCATAATTGACCCTTTCGAAGTGAAGAAAAAAGGAACTTTATCAGGAAAAATATTGACAAATGATCAACTCAAAAACTATATACTGACCTATCAGCAACTTGAAGATTATATGCTTGTTTATCTGGCCGAGTAGCTTTATCTTCACAATTAACAACAGGAATTAATAAAGAAAGAATAAAAATTAGTATTTGATTTAGATTAGTATTTGTAATTATATTTAAAAATTATTTAAGTTTGTAGTATCCAAATCATAGCTTATACGAATGAGCATTTATGATAAAATATATGGGAATTCAAAGAAATTCGCTGTCCTGATCGATCCAGATAAAATCGCAGGGAAAGATATCGAAACTGTTGCTAAGTCTATTCAGGATAATAATGTTGATATTGTATTTCTAGGTGGGAGTTTGCTCCTTGAAGACCATCTGAATGATACAATTGATGTACTTAGAAAGAATTGCAATAAGCCTATTATCCTTTTTCCAGGTAGCACCATGCAGGTTAATCCCAAAGCTGATGCAATCCTATTATTATCTTTAATATCCGGGAGAAATCCGGAAATGCTGATTGGAAGTCATGTAATTGCCGCTCCTTATTTAAAGGCTTCAGGATTAGAAATAATCCCAACAGGATACATGCTTATCGATAGTGGTCGACCTACCACTGCTTCATATATGAGCCATTCTATGCCAATACCTCATGATAAAGATGAAATTGCTGTATGTACTGCTCTCGCAGGGGAAATGCTTGGTCTTAAGGTTATCTATCTTGATGGTGGTAGCGGAGCCAAGGAAAGTGTTTCTTGCGAAATGATCAGAATGGTAAAAAGCAATATTCAAGTACCTCTTTTTGTTGGAGGTGGAATACGCACCCCCGAAATAGCCAGTGAAATATACAATGCAGGAGCAGATCTGATAGTTGTTGGTAATGCTATTCAGAAAAAACTTGCATTGATAGAGGAAATTTCTTCCATTAAGCACTCGTTATAATTATCAAAATAGTAACCTTAAAATTATTACTATGAAGGCGAAGCTAATATTTGCAGCATTGCTTGTGGGATTGCTTTCAATTGATTCAATCTCACAGGAAGATATAACATTAATAGATCCGACATTAACAGAAAGGCCCTGGTTGGATAATGATGTTAAGAGTATTAACGGATATAATATTACTCAACTATTTGGAGAGCAGCCAGGCAAATACAGACACATGAATTTTGGCCCCATCACAAGTATCTCCTATAGTTCTTTTAATGATCTTTTGAATGAAATTGAAGAGAAGGGAGAAAAAGAGAACTGGAATGAAGAAGAAATAAAAGAGAAAATAAGGCATTATGAAGAAATTGCCCAAGGTGGAGCCCTGGATATATTTATTAGCAGATACAATGAAAGCCGTGCTAACTTCAAATGGTTCTTTGTAATTATAAGGAATATGGAGGAAAAGAAAATCAGTGAGATACAATTGGGATATCAGGCACCCGAGATGCCGGAAGGTAATGGCTGGTGGAATTATAAAAGAATTTATCTTGATACATATCAGGGATTGCCTTTTTTTGTTTACCTGAATGATAAGCTTAGTGATCATTTGTCGGATTTTAAGTTTGAAGTGAACAGTGAACGGTGAACAGTGAACTGTGAATTGAATGATGCAGGGATACGGGATCAGACATCTGGTATCAATTTTTAAACATAATAAATATAAGAACCATGATCAAAAAATATCTGACAGCAGTACTTTTATTTGTCACAATATTCTCTTTTGCGCAGGATGACCAGGCCCTTTACACACGTATATGGCCGAATGATCATAGTGTTAAGATCTTTGGGCATGATGTGCTCAGAATTTTTGGAGAAGATTATGACAGAACTTCAGATAATAATCTCTTTATACCTATCACAAATGTTGCTTACCAAACCCTTGATCAAATAATTGAAGAAACGAATGAAGAGGCCAGTAAATCATCCTGGAGTGAAAAGAAAACAACTAAGGAAGTAAATAAATATAAACAGATGGCTCAGGGTGGAGCTATTGTTCTTTTCATTCAAAGGAATAATCAGGATGCTGCTAATACTAAATGGTACACGATTACCATTAGAGATAAAAATGAGAAAGAGTTATTTAAAAAATCTCTTAACTGGCAGGTTCCGAATATGGAAGACTTTAACCAGTGGTCGAATACTGCATACATATATATTGATATACCTCTTACAATTCCATTTTATGTATATGTAAGCGAGTTACAAATGGAAAATATCGATGATTATAAATTTGAAATTACTAACTAATTAATCTAAGCCAGATCATGAAGAAAATTTGCACCTTTTTACTAATTATTACTATTGGAGTAATCCCTGCATTGCTTTTTAGCCAGGAAAAGTTGTTTACAATTGAAGATGTTACATTCGGACAAAGAGGAGAGTTATATGCCGAATATCTTTCTAATCTTGCATGGATGGGAGAAAGCGACTACTTTGCTTATGTGAACGGGAAGGATGTTATTAGCGGTAAAGCTAAATCAATGGATAGAGATACTATTTTCTCAATGGATGACCTTAACTCTGTCTTGAGTAAGATTGAAGAAGACAGTTTAAAATACATGCCCAGGTTAAAATGGCTGGGTGACAATATCTGCATGTTCAGGCATAATCATAGATTATTTGTCTATGATTTTAAACTCATGCAATTGCGTGAGATGAACTCCTATGAAGATGATGCTGCTAATATTGAAATTCAGGATAATACCTTTGCTATTGCTTATACTATTGAAAATAATGTTTTCATAGCAATAGAAGGACAGCAAATTCAGGTTACCAATGAAGAAAATAAGGAAGTTATTTGTGGGCAATCTGTTCACAGAAATGAATTCGGGATAAACGGGGGTTTATTCTGGTCACCCAAAGGGTCCTGCCTTGCATTTTACAGGAAGGATGAATCTATGGTATCTGACTTTCCAATTGTTGATATTAATAAAAGGATTGCTGAGCCAGATCCAATAAAATATCCAATGGCAGGGATGACCAGTGAGGAAGTTACTCTTGGAATTTATAATCTGGCAGAGAGAAAAACAATTTTTGTTAAAACAGGCGAACCGGCTGATCAGTATCTTACATGTGTTAGCTGGGGGCCAAAAGAGAAGTATATATATATTGCTGTTTTAAACAGGGATCAAAATCATATGAAACTTAATAAATATGATGCTCAGACTGGTGCATTTATTGAAACATTATTTGAAGAACAACATGAAACCTGGGTTGAACCTGAACATGATATGTATTTCCTGAAAACAAAACCTGAGCTTTTTGTTTGGTTCAGCGAAAGAGATGGGTATCAGCATTTGTATTTGTATGATATTGAAGGAAACCTAATACAACAGCTTACTAAAGGTGATTGGATAGTAACAGGATTACAGGGAAGCAATCCTAAAGATTCTAAACTGTTTTTTACCGCAACTAAAGAAAGTCCGCTGAATAATGATGCCTACTCACTTGATCTGAAGAATAATAAAATTGTCAGGATCTCTCCAAAGAATGGCTCAAACAGAGCGATATTGAATAAAAATGGTAAATACTTTATCAATATATTTAGTGATACCACCATGGCCCGGGAGTATATGGTTGTTGACACTAAAGGAAAAATATTACAAAAACTTTTAACAGATGAAGATCCATTGAAAGATTACAAACTTGGGGAAATGGAAATTTTCACTATTAAAGCTGAAAATGGAGACGATCTGTATTGTCGTTTGATCAAACCTGTGGATTTTAATTCTGAAAAGAAATACCCAGTAATGATTTATGTTTATGGTGGTCCACATGCACAGCTGATTAGAAATACATGGCTTGGAGCTGCGGGCTTAATGCTAAACTATTATGCTCAACAGGGATATGTTGTATTTACTTTAGATAACAGGGGATCCGCTAACCGTGGATTTAGTTTTGAAAATCAAGTGCACAGAAATATGGGTACGGTGGAAATTGATGATCAGCTTAAGGGTGTTGAATATTTAAAAACACTCAATTATATTGATGCTGATCGTATTGGTGTCCAGGGATGGAGCTATGGTGGGTTTATGACAATTTCCCTGATGCTCAAAGCACCTGAAATTTATAAGGTTGGTGTTGCAGGAGGACCTGTTACTGATTGGAAATACTATGAAATTATGTATGGAGAAAGGTATATGGATACACCTGAAGATAATCCTGAAGGATATAAGTATGCAAGTACTCTAAACCATGCCAAGAATCTTAGCGGTGATCTCTTAATAATTCATGGTACTGCCGACCCGGTATGTGTCTGGCAACATAGCCTTGATCTTATCGATCAATTCATTAAAGATGGTGTTCAGGTTGATTATTTTGTTTATCCGGGACATGGGCATGGAGTGCGTGGAATGGATAGATTACATCTAAATCAGAAGATTGTGAAGTACTTCCAGGATCACCTTTAAATTGCAAAATGCACAATGCAAATTAATAATTGAAAAAGTAAATTTCGAATAGATTTTAAATTTTTGATTTGCATTGTGCAATATGCATTTTTTATACCTTTGCCATTATTTTTATCCCATTGAAAATCGCTATAGTGCATGAAGGTTCTCTTTAACAAAAAGTTTTTAGATCATAATATTGCTAGTAATTTAGAGGGAAATTACAGGATAAAAGCATTTTCTGATGACCATGAGGACCTTGACATTGATGGAGAACAATTCATTGGCCTGGTTCATTCGCAGGAGTATATTAATTATATTCACAAAGCATGCGATAATAATGAGATAGTTGCAGAAGTACAACTTTCTCATGAAACCTACGAGGCTGCTAAAACAGCAGTAGGTCTGTCAGTTCAGGCTGCATTAGATGGAGATTTTGCAGTGATACGCCCACCAGGTCATCATGCATTCAGGGATAAAACTTCAGGTTTTTGTATTTTCAACAATATGGCAATTGCTGCGCAGTACCTGGCTAATAAAGGAAGAAAAGTTTTAATAATTGATATTGATGGCCATCATGGAGATGGCACCCAATCAATTTTTTACGAATCAGATCAGGTGATGTTCTGCTCAATACATCAAATGCATGCTTTCCCATTTACAGGAAGTCCTTTGGAACTAGGTGCAGCAAAAGGAAAAGGCTATACATTTAATTTTCCGCTTATTGCCGGAAGTGGTGATAAGGAATTCCTGAGAGTCATTGATATAATAATTAAAAAAGCCATAGAGTTCAAACCTGATACAATTGGGATCTCTGCAGGATTTGATGGTTATTATAAAGACAAATTACTCGGGCTGAAATACACATTGGATGCTTACTATGAATGCGGATACAGGATCAGAAATAATTTCGGAAATGTATTTGCTATCCTGGAAGGTGGATATCATGAAGATATCCCTGAATGTGTGAATAGCCTTATTAAAGGAGTGAACAAAGGAAGGCCGTCTAACAGGGTGTTTTTCGATACTGATATGTCTATCGGGTGATCTTTTCTGCATTGTAAATACAATTATTTCCTTATATTTGTTTAAAACGCTGCAATTATGAATATTACAAGATTATTCGATATCCTTGAGCTTTATAAGTATACTTATGCTGATAAAGAAGATGTTTTTTCAAAGAATGAAAATGAAAAGTGGATAAAATATTCAGGTAAAGACTACCTTGAATATGTAAATGATGTAAGTTACGGATTACTTGAACTGGGTGTAAAAAAAGGTGATAATATCGCCACAATCTCATCCAATCGTCCTGAATGGAATTTTATAGATATGGGAATGGCACAAATTGGAGCCGTACATGTGCCAATATATCCAACACTTAGTGCTGAAGATCAGGAATATATTCTGAACCACTCTGAAACAAAATACCTTTTTATTTCTGATAAGCCCCTGTTGCAAAAGATCAAGCCTGTTTTAAGCAAGGTTAAAAAACTCAAAGGGGTATATACATTCAATGATATTGAAGGGGAAAAATATTGGATGGATGTTGTTGAATTAGGAAAGAAAAACAGGGATAAATACAAAGATAAAGTTGAAGAGATAAAAAAGGATATAAAAAAGGATGATCTCCTGACATTAATATATACTTCAGGTACGACAGGAAATCCAAAAGGAGTAATGTTGTCTCATAATAACATTCTCAGTAATGCCTTGGCAAGTAGCGAAATCCTGCCATTAGACCATACTAAGAGAGTGTTGTGTTTCCTTCCATTGTGTCATGTTTATGAACGCATGATGATATATACTTATCAAATAAAAGGGGTAAGTGTTTACTATATTGAAAACCTGGCCAGGATCGGTGAGTTTATCAAACAGATCAAACCTCATGCTTTTAATACTGTTCCACGATTGCTTGAAAAAGTTTATGATAGTATTATCACAAAAGGGAAAGATTTACCCGGAATGAAGAAGAAAATATTCTTCTGGGCAGTAAATGTTGCGAAAAATTATGAGCTGAATAAAGGATATTTATACAGGAAAAAACTTGCACTTGCCAATAAGCTAATATTCAGCAAGTGGCGTGCGGGATTGGGTGGAAATATTCAACTTATGGTATCAGGAGGCTCTGCATTGCAGGTGCGCCTGATTAAAATATTCTGGGCTGCAGGATTACCTGTTTATGAAGGATATGGTCTTACAGAATCTTCCCCGGTAATAGCAGTAAATGACCCTCGGTCCAAAGATACGGTTATGTTTGGTACCGTAGGACCAATACTTAAAGGTGTTGAAGTTAAGATTGCAAAAGATGGAGAAATATTATGCAAAGGCCCAAATGTGATGATGGGTTATTATAAAGATGAAAAGCAAACTAAAGAAGTAATTGAGGATGGCTGGCTGCACACTGGCGATATTGGTATCCTGGTGGATAATAAATTCCTGAAGATCACCGACAGGAAAAAAGAAATGTTTAAAACTTCTGCAGGAAAATATATTGCTCCTCAGGTGATAGAAAATATCCTTAAAGAATCCAGGACAATTGAACAGGCAATGGTGATAGGTGAAAACCAGAAGTTTGCAAGTGCACTGATCTCTCCAAACTTCAACGAACTTCATTATTTTGCAAGTAAGCTTAAATTGCATTTTCGTGATAATGAAGAACTAATTAAATTACCGGAAATTATTAAGAAAGTCCAGCATGAGATAAATCTGGCGAATAAGCGCCTCGGACAAACTGAACAAATAAAAAGGATCAGGTTGGTGTGTAAGGAATGGTCGCCTGCTACCGGAGAACTCTCACCAACACTCAAACTTAAACGTAAGGTTCTTAGCGATCAATATAAGCATATAATTGATGAAATTTATAACGTTGAAACCAGTTCATAGTTCATAGAAATACAAAAGCCCTGCGCTTCAGCGCAGGGCTTTTATTATATCTTACATCTGATGTCTTACTACGAACTATAAACTACGAACTAATCTCTCTAATAACCATCTGCTATATCATCAGTTAATTCAATAAATCCATCATCATCGTCACTTTCCAGGTCGACTAGTTCATTGTCGCATTGCAAACACAGATCTATATCCAATGTATCTGATTCAAATGCTTTTCCACACCTTATGCAAATTGATTCCATAACAATTCTTTTTAAAGCTATTACAAAGATACAAGAAGAAGTCCCCGGTTGCAAGTCACTGTTCACTGGTCACTGGTCACTGGTCACTGGTCACTGGTCACAATTAATTTGCTACCTTAGTCTGCTATTTCACAAACCCTTTGTCACGAATAAATATTATGAAACCTGTCTATCTCGATTATAATGCTACAACACCAATTGCAAAAGAAGTTGCGGATGCCATGAAACCATTTCTTTATGAGCATTTTGGCAACCCTTCAAGTGGGCATGAATTTGGTTTAAAGACAAAATTAGCTATAGAAGAGGCGAGGTTGCAAATGGCTGATCTTTTAAATTGTGACTTTAGTGAAATAATCTTTACAAGCGGTGGTACCGAGTCAAATAATTATGCAATAAAAGGAATAGCTCTTACCAATCAGGATAAAGGAAACCACATTATAACAACATCTATTGAACATCCTGCAGTGATTGAGGTATGTAAATATCTTGAAAGACTCGGATTTGAGACTACTTATTTACCGGTTGATACAGATGGAATGGTGAATCCTG
Source organism: uncultured Bacteroidales bacterium (assembly GCA_964508895.1). Taxonomy (GTDB): domain Bacteria; phylum Bacteroidota; class Bacteroidia; order Bacteroidales; family B18-G4; genus M55B132. Next base: position 40,163 of record CAZDWF010000001.1, on the reverse strand, counting down.
AGGATATAAGAGATGTGGTTAGACCGGAAACCATCCTGATTACAGTAATGCATGCGAATAATGAAGTAGGGACAATTCAGCCTGTTGCAGAGATCTCAGAAATAGCAAAGGAGAAAGAAATTCATTTTCATACTGATGCCGCTCAGTCAATAGGAAAAGTGAAAACAGATGTTCAGGAATTGGGAGTGGACCTCATGAGTGTTGCTGGACATAAACTATATGCCCCTAAAGGAATAGGTGCAATATATATCAGGAAAGGAGTTGAACTGGAAAAATTGATTCATGGTGCAGATCATGAAGGCAATCACAGGGCAGGAACGGAGAATGTTCTGGAAATTGTGGGATTGGGAAAAGCTTGTGAAATTGCCAAAAAGAACCTGCTTGGAAATCAGGCCCATTATCAAAAAACCAGGGATTATCTGTATAAGCTGCTCCTGGAGGCATTGCCGGATATCAGATTAAATGGCCATCCTGAAAAAAGATTGCCTAATACATTGAGCATTTCTTTCCCGGATGTGGAAGCAAATATGATCATTGCCAAACTTAAAGGAGTTGCTGCATCAGCAGGAGCTGCATGCCATGCAGATGGAGTTAAAGTCTCTGCTGTGCTTGATGCAATGAAAGTTCCAATTGAATATGCAATGGGTACCATCCGCTTTTCTACTGGAAGAGAGACAAATGTAAAAGATATAGAGCGGGCAGCTAAAGAAATTATTGAGGTTGTGAAGCATGGATGATTTACAGCTTCATACTTTCTTAATAGTTTATTGTTGATTTGTAATAAAAACTTCAGTTTATTTGCATTAGAATAATTAACAATAATCAAAAAAATGAAACAAATTAAAACCATTGTTATGATGGTTGCAACTCTGTTGTTAAGTGCTGGCATTTTTGCTCAGAGTGGCGATGAGTTTAAACCTACAGGAAAACCAATCATTAAGATCTTCTCAAATTATCACAGTACATTTTCTGATGGTGCTCCAGTACATGCATTTCAAATCACAAGGGCATATTTCGGTTATCAATATGCTTTCAGTAAGAATTTTTCAGGAAAAATCATCCTTGATTTTGGTGATCCCGGGGTAGGAAAATACCAATTAACAGCATTCCTGAAAAACGCTTATTTAAAATATCAATACAAAAGCTTATCAGTTAATTTTGGAATGATTGGTACAAAAGCATTTAAAGTGCAGGAGAAATTTTGGGGCTACAGATATATCTATAAATCATTTCAGGATGAGTACAAATTTAATTCCAGTGCGGATCTGGGTGTGAGTGTGGATTATAAGTTTGCCAGGTTTCTTAGTGCAGACCTTTCAATATTAAATGGTAAGGGATATAAGCAGGTAAAAACGGATTCAACATTTAAGGTTGCTATGGGTCTTACAGCAAATCCTATAAAGAATCTCATTTTAAGAGTTTACTACGATTATTATGATAAAGAGGAGCCTCAGCAGACTATGGCTTTCTTTGCCGGTTATACTTTTAACAAATTTAGTTTAGGTGCTGAGTATGATTATCAATATAATCACGGATTTATCGATCATGAAGACTTTTACGGATACTCTGTTTTTGCATCTTTCAAAGCAAATGATAAATGGAAAGTATTTGGAAGATATGATAATCTAAGCTCAGAAAAATTAGAAAATGCAATGAATCCCTGGAACTTTAAAGAAGATGGCCAGATTATTATCGCAGGATTCGAGTTTAATCCGGTTAAGGGTGTCAAGCTTGCACCAAACTATAAGGGATGGATACCTGCTGATTGCAGTTCAAGCCTTCTTCATGGTGCTTATTTAAATTGTGAAATCAAACTTTAATAATAATTGAGATATGAAAAAATAACTTTAGCTTTTTTAAAAAAAGTTTGAGTTTAGCTGAACTGTAAGAATTCTTCACACATCATTGCGCCTGGTTACTTCAATATAATTTCATCAGAAAATATCATGGATTCGTATTTGGAACCCGCATGATGCCATTCTGGTAATTTCCCGTAATAATAAGCAACTACTTTCAGGTATCTTGCTTCTGTACCATGAAATTCTGTTTCGTAATTGTGTTTCAAATTACCTTCTGCTTCAGGTGGAATTTTATTGTTTATGGTTTTGATATGTTTGTATTCTTCATCAATCTCATTCTTAAAATATATTTCTATTTCTTTCGGAAATATGACCCAAGAATGTGTGTTCTGGTAAAATCCCATTGAAAACGAATGAATCGCTTGCACTTTGCCCATATCTATCTCAATGTCAATATTTTGTCCTGAAAAACCTTGCCAGCTACCACTTCTTAAATCCTTGCTGTTACCTTGAATGCCATCGAGTAAGGCATATTGTCCCCCTCCATCATAACTCGGATGATATTTGCTGTAGTTTGAATTAAGTCTGTGTAATTTACCAATTCCGTTATGATAAATAATATTGCATTCTGCTATTGGGTATGCAATTGTCCCATCAATTACTCTCGCCTTAATATCCATATCATCATTGATGAAGAATGATCCTTCATATTTTGTTGAATGCCGGTCAACAGTATCTTCATTCAAGGTATAATATACAGGCAAATCACCAAATAACGACCTCATAGAGATCTTTCTTCCCAACTCCGACAGCTTTTTATGTGGAGAAATAATGCAATAAGCTTTTAAATTCCCGAGATCTTCTATCAGTTGGTCAAACTTTTTTATATTTTCATCAAGCCACCAATTTCGGTTTTCTTTATTCCATAAAACTATATATTGCAATTTTAATGATTGTGCTTCCGTAATAAGAGTTTCGATTGCATTCTTTAAATCAAAAACTGACAAATCATTATCTCCTTTCAGGTAATTATACAGATTGATCCGCAGTAAGTTTTTTTTCAAAGAGAATTGAACCTGCCGGATAGCAAATTTCAGATAATCTATAGTAATATTGTTATTATGGACTATAAGGTTTACTTCTTCAATTCTATTACTCATACCATCTAGTTGTATCAGCAGCTCCAGGTTTTCATCCTGTTTACCCTCTGCTACATAATCAAGATGTATTGGGAAAATAGGTTCAAAAAATCTTTTGTTCCTCAAAATATCTCTCACTCCCGACTGATGCATTTTAGAGAATGCAATTATGTCTGTTACCAAAGAATCTTCTTTTAGCCCAAAGAAAATTGCATCATAAGCCCGGTTAAAGGAATTGTATTTATTACTTCTTTCCTTATTGGATTCAGCAATTGATGTATCAGAAGAAGGTGCATTCCAGCTATTTTCTGCTCCCCATATTAAACCATGCCAGTTATTTTGAAAAAAGTTTAATCCATCGTCATCCCAGCTTGTGTTTAACACACCGCTGGCATTATGCTTGTATCCGTCTCTGATAAAATTATAGACATTGATCTCAGTTGCATGATAGTTTGGATATATATTCGACCAGCAGTTAATGCCTGGTGCAACCCAGAAGTTAAGTCCTTGATCAGAAATCGGAGTAATCGCATATTCAAAATTATCTGCTGCATGATAGCCCCATGCCATCACTGTAATATCTTCAGGTAACTGACTTATAATCTGGGGATAACTGCTTACAATATCACCCCACATCAATATCCTCTTATTGAAAGGTTTTAATATTGCATTAAGTTTGTTTATATGGCTTAAGTATACTCCGTCGATTCCAATACTGTCTATTAATGATTTTGATCTCCCTTCCGCTAAACCAAAAGTTTCATCACAGTTGATATTGAAGTATTCTCCATTAAAAGCCGGGACAATTTCCTGGTAAACATCCTGGAGGAAGTCGTAGGATTCTTTCAGGGCCGGTGAGATAATATGGCTGTTCTCAGCCAAATGTTGGTAATCGGGATGTGATAATGTATGAGCCATGTGTCCGAACGACTGATAGTTTCCAATCAGAGTAACATGGTATTTATCGGCGAATTCACTTAATTCATCAATTTGTGTTTTACTAATACCATCTTCCGGAGCTATTCCGGGATGTTTCTCCAATTGAAAAACATGTTCTATATACATTGTGAAGAAATTCAATTTGTAAGAAGCCATCTTTTTTATTTGCTGCTTTAACATATCCATAGTTGGTATCGGACCTCTGCTGATGTCATCCTGCCAGGCTCGTATCTGAATATCCGGAAAGTCATAAATGATAAGGCAAGGGATACGCTCTCCTATACTATTGGCTTCAATGAGTTGTTTTAGTGTTTGAATTCCATAAAATATCCCTGCACTGCTTTGTGAAATAATTTTTACAGTTTTTTTGGTAATTTGTAGTATATAACTTTCTGTATTATGAATATGATCTGATGGCAGCATAAGTGTTTTCAAAGTATGCTCAAAATCCTCTGCGTCAGGAACATTGATCAATTGTATGCAATTACTGCTTGCTTTTGCTACTGGTTTAATCAATATACCTAAGTTTTGTTTTATGCAGTTTATAATTTCGTTTGCATAAAAAGAATCTAAATCATTACTTGCAATTACAGTTTTTTTATCCAGTCTGAAATTTGAGTTTTTTATCTCTGTTATTTTTGGCTCCGGGATAAGTTTTAATTGTGCATTTAAAAGAGCACCTTGAAAGAGGATAATTGCGATTATGAAAAGATTTCTTATGATCATGAAATTAATCTATTTGCTTACTTAAAGTTGTCAATCTTAAGCACCCATGCATATTTTGCAGGAGGTGTTTTCTGATATTTCTCAGGAATGTTCACTGCAATACCACTGACTGTATGTATCCAACTTAGCTCTTTCCCTGTACCTAATAATGTTATCTTAGCCTCAGGAATAGGTATAATGGAATTTAAAAAGATCTTTGAGGGCATTCCCGTTTCGTTTTCATCAGCTAGATAAATGGCATACAAAGAACCATCTTTTTGGGTCAGGCATACCCTCCCTTCCTTATAAGGGGCGATGGCACGGGTTCCATAAATGGCTTCATTGTTTATCTCCATCCAGCCGCCAATCTCTTCAAAAAGATCATAGGCTCCATCATGCCATTTGCCATCAGGACCTGGAGCTACATTAAGTAGGAGGTTACCGCCTTTAGCAACAATATCTACCAGCATGTGGATGGCTTTTCGTCCACTCATATATTTAGCTTCAGGCACCCATGACCATCCCCCACCTGCAATGATACATGATTCCCACGGATAGGGTAACTCTTTCTCAGGCACACGGTTTTCGGGTGTAAGGTAATTCTGGTTTTTCCCTGGAACAGCACGGTCGACTACAATCAATCCGGGTTGTTTTTCGCGGGCTTTTTCAACCAGTTCATCCATTCGGATATCCTGGTTTACGATAGTACTTTTTAAAAACCCTGATTCCATATTCAATAGTTTTTTGTCATACCATCTGGTCAGGCTTTCTTTTGATTCTTTAGCTACCCAGCCGCCATCAAGCCACAGTATATTCACTTTGCCGTAATCAGTTAATAATTCCAGGATCTGATTATGGGTAAACTGAACATATTTTTCCCATTTTTCAGGATATAGCATCGGATCATAATTTACATTTCTGTCTCTGGGAGGGAAATATGGATCCCAATAACTGTCGTGATGCCAGTCTGGCTTAGAGAAATAGGCACCTGCCCACATGCCTTCAGAGCGGAAAGCATCAAAGATCTCTTTGGTGATATTGGACTTTGGATTGGAATGAAACGGGCATCCCGGATCCGTAATTTTGTAATCTGTTTGTTTGGTGTCGAACATAGAAAATCCATCGTGATGCTTGGTAGTAAAAACCACGTATTTCATCCCGGCATCTTTAGCAGCTTTGGCCCATTTCTCAGGACTGAAATGTATTGGGTTAAAAGTGCTTTTCAGGTTTTCGTATTCCTTAACATATTCAAAATAATTATCAGGATGATTTCCTTTTTTACGTTGACACCAGCCATAATCCTCCGGACAGATAGACCATGATTCAACGATGCCCCATTGGCTGTAAGGCCCCCAATGCATTAGCAAACCAAACTTCATATCCTGCCACTCTTCCAGGTTTTCAAGTACCAGTGAGTCGGTCTCTGGGACATATTTTTGAGCCTGGTGTTGGGCAAAAACATGAATGTTTAAAAATAAAAGCATAACAACAACTGAATATAAAATCTTCATAATAAAAGTATTTATTGATTTCAGACGAAAATACTGAAAATTCTTAGCTGCTGATGATTTCGTTCGCTTTTTATAGAATATTTGTCAACAACAACTTCATCACCCCAGGCAATCATCATGAATATGTGTCAGCCATATAGAGGACTTTTCAGGAGGGAAGATGAAAAGCTTGTGGTTTTAGAAAGATATTTTCGTGTTGTGTTGACAGTATGAAGAATTTGCAGAGGGAAATCAGATGACATTTAACGGAAAACAGCCGGTATCTCAAAAGTAACTTTAGTTCTTATGGGCTTCCTATTATAATCCTGAGTGATCAATGATCCTTATAAATGAAATGCTTAATCATTAATATACAATACCACGGTATCAAGGATCAGGCTAAACCGTTCTTGCAGATCTTCTGATAGCTTTGTCGAAAAAGAATTCATGTCAAATGGAACAATTCCGATAATTAATATTTCAGGGAGATTATACTCAATAGAGATAAGCTTTAATGTATCAATGAGTTTTATTTGATGTAACGACAATTGGTAATCTGTATCCGGCAAAATATCCTTTAATGATAGTTTAGCAACTTGTCCCGGCTCTGCGCCCTCAGCAATAAAACAATCGATTATTACAACTTTGTGAACCCGTGGATTCATAAAATTGATCAATTCATACGAGGAGGTGCCAAGATCCAGGTATTGTGCTTTGGGGAAGGGATTGACTTCTTTTAAGCTGTTAATCACATGTATACCAATACCTTCATCGCTTAATAAAATATTGCCTAATCCAACAATGATGGTTTCTTCCAAAATTATTATTATTTAAATTCTCTTTCATAACCGGTGATCATTTGCTTGTAAAAATCCAGGATTGTGGACCCTGTTGTTCCCAGATATATATGAATAACTGTTGATATTGTAAAAAACCAGGCACCGATGGCATGCCAGGCTTTGAAATGATTCAGTCCGCCAAAGAAATATATAAAACCTGAAAATATTTCGGGGAAATACATTGCAAACCCCGTAATTGTCTGAAAGATCAATAATAACGGCCAGAGGGTATACAGTAATTTTTGTCCGGCATTATATTTTCCGGTTTTTTTTCTGACCTTCTTTTTAAATATTCCAAAAACATAATATTTAATAACAGCTGGCAGGTCTTTCATATCCTTTTTGGTAAATAGTAAATTCATAAAATCCCCTATTGCAATGGAATAATATAATTTAAAGATCATTGTTGCAATAATCACATACATAAAAACAAAATGAAGGAACCTTGCGATATCCATACTCGGGAAAATATTAAATGACAATGGAGCGTAAATATAGAAACCGGTTAAAATTAATACCAACATAGCGATCATATGGATGGCATGGAGTATCCTGGTTATTAGCGTATGTTTGTATTCACTATTCGCGCTCATGTTGTTTATGTTATGGATCCTTTCCGGATCAATCGATGATTTCTCTACATGAAGGTATTTCTAATCAGTTCTTATCACGTGAATAGAACAGGCCAGGCATGGATCGAATGAACGGATCACCCTTCCTACTTCAATTGGATTATCCAGATCAGCGACCGGGGTATTGACAAGCGCCTGCTCAAAAGGTCCCGGGTTACCGTTGTCGTCGCGTGGGCTTCCATTCCATGTTGTGGGTACTATGGCCTGGTAATTATCAATTTTTTTGTTTTTTATACTTATCCAGTGACCCAATTCACCACGCGGGGCAGCTGTTAAGCCTTTACCACTTGCTTCTTTGGGAATATCAAATTCATTGTGGATTGGTTTGCCCGGTTCGATTTCATTAAGCCATTTCAGCATTTTACCTGAAACAATCTTTGCTTCAATTGCCCTGGCAGCATGCCTGCCCATTGTTGAATTCAAGTCTTCAACCGACAGCTTAAGTTCATTCAATGTGTAATTTACAAGTGAAGATACATCCTGATTTGAATTTTGTGCATAAGCGATAAAAGTCCTTGCCAGTGGGCCACATTCCATTACATTGTCATTGTATCTGGGTGCTTTTAAAAATGAATACGCCTTTGTTTTATCCGGAGCAGGGATCGTCTTTCCATCGAATGGAGCAGATCCTGTACTGTCATCATTATATTTAGAATGTTTTAAATGCTCCGTTATATATTCATGCTTAAATTCATCAAGTTCTCTATCGATATATACACCGGATGGGAATAATGTTTCTGTTTGCTCGTCATTTAAATACATACCACCATAGGAGAAATAATTTCCAACACCCTTTCCGATATGAAAATAATCCGGATAGGCTTTTGCAATGGTCAATACATCAGGTACGTAATAATGATCAATAAATTCTATAATTTCATTAAGCCTGGTTTGAAAAGCATAAATGTTATCAACTGTTGGTCTTTGCGAAACCCCACCTGCAAAAATGGTCATGCAATGTGGCATTTTGCCTCCGAAAATGCTAAGCATTTCATGTGCTTTCCTTCTAATTTCCAGCGCTTTCACATAATTTGCAATGGCATGTATATTTAAGTCAGCATCTTCTATGTAGTCACCTTCATATCTTGGTAAGAATGGCGCACCTGCAAACGCAAAGCCGTCATCAATATCCTTTTGAACCCAATTCCTTATCCTTGCCAATTTGGGGTCATCCCCTTTATATTGCAGAACAGCTGTTATGTCAACATAATCTAAAGCCGTTAAATGATAAAAATGCAAAATATGCGATTGCAGAAAGTTTGCTCCCAGCAATAAGTTTCGGATTAATCTTCCATTTGATGGCGGGGAAACATCAAATGCATCATCAAGGGCTAAAATGGAAGCCTGTCCGTGCGCCTGAGGACATACACCACAAATTCGCTGGGTAAGCATCGGGGCATCCATAGGGTTTCGGTTTTTCAAAATGATCTCAAACCCCCTGAACATTTCACCAGCACTGTATGCTTTGGTCACAACATTGTTTTCAACCTCAGCTTTTATCTTTAAATGACCTTCGATCCTCGTCATCGGATCGATCGTTAGTGTCTTTGTCATCTTTTGAATTTATTTAGAAGTTATAGTTGTTTTAGAAGCCAATTCTGATTTTCTTTTCTTTGCTTTTTTAATATTCAATGATCTTGCAATTGCATGAGCACATATACCGATAATTGTAGCGATCCCTAAGACTTTTCCAACGGTGTTGGCCGTAGAGTTGATACCAGCGAAGCCGGGTACCTGGGCAGACGGGAGACGTTCGTACAGGCCGGATTTTGTCAGACCCGGAAAAGAAGGTTCTGTACAACCGATACATGGGCCTCCGGATCTATTGCACCAGTTTACTCCGCTATTCCATCCTCTGATTGATACATCACAATGGGCAACAGCGCCTTTACATCCTAATTCGTATAAACATCCGTCATCACCAAAATCTTTGGCAAATTTTCCACGATCAAAGTATTCCCTTAATTCGCAGTTATCGTGTATTACCTTATCTTTCCCAAAATATATTACGGGTCTTTTCTGATCATCTAATTCAGGAATACCATATTTGATGACATGTACCAGGGTTCCTGTCATCCAATCAGGATGTGGCGGGCAGCCCGGAATATTTATCAATGGAATATCATGAACCAATTTGGATATTGGAACTGCCCCGGTTGGATTGGGCGGGGCAGAAGGAATTCCGCCCCATGATGCACATGATCCGATCGCCAATACTGCCTTGGCATTTTTAGCAATATTTATGATCCAGTCTGTAGCTGTTATCGGTACACCATAGCTTTCACCTACGGTACAATACTCATTTTCGGCTTCAAGGGGAATTGATCCTTCAACAGCAAGAATATAATTGCCCTGTTCCTTTTCCATCATATTCTCAATCACCTTTAGAGCTACATCTCCTGTCCCACCCATGATTGTGGGGTTATATACCAGGTTGACAACTTCAATAAGTACATCTTCAATGCTTGGGTATTCAGTATTTATAAGGCTTACAGAACATCCTGAGCAGGTTTGGGCCTGAAACCAGATAATGGGTAACTTCCCGATTCCGTTATTTACCGAAGCGGCTTTAAGAAGTTCAGGCAACCAGATATCAGCTAATACAACCCCTATTGAAGCTGTTGTTGATATGTGTAAAAATTTTCTTCTGGTTATAAACATGACTTTCTTCTTAAGAATAGTAATAAATTATCATAGAATATGTGGCATATAATATAAGCAATTGACAACTAGAAACCAATGACATATGTCATGTTTTGGAAATATATACTGGCTATATAATAGATGAGATTTGCTGAACCTATCATCAAGCTATCCCTTATTCAGATTGAAGAAAAAGAATTATTTTTGCAATGGATTTCAACGAGATATAGTGCAGCTTGATTAGCGTCCCCCAGAAGATCATAAATGGCAATCTCCCTATCCCGACAATTTTAAAATTATTTCTATATATGCTTTTTTAATCGCAAGACCCTTTTATATTTAATAAATAGGTTCATATATATATTTTTCTCCAGGTGATAATTTAACAGCAATGATTTTATCCTGATATACCAGATTAATATCCTGATTCAAATTTGAATTAAGCCTTACTTTTTCTAATGCATTATTATTCCAGTATATGTCTACGGTTATTCCACCTCTGGCTTTTAGCCCTGTGATATGTCCTTCTTCCCAGGAAGAAGGTAATGCTGGCAGTATATGTATTATATTTTCTTCGTGTGATTGCAGAAGCATTTCAGCTATACCTGCAGTCCCTCCAAAATTGCCATCTATTTGAAAGGGTGGGTGTGAATCAAATAAATTGCTTTGAGTTGATTTTCTCATCAGAGCCATTACATGATTATAAGCTTCTTCTTTTTCCTGCAACCTTGCAAAAAAGTTTATTATCCAGGCACGGCTCCAGCCTGTATGCCCACCTCCTGATTTCAGCCTTTTTTCTATAGTTTTTTTTGCTGCTTCAAATAATTCTGGAGTTTCAGGGGTAATTTGCGCCAGTGGGTAAAGTCCGAGCAAATGAGACATATGCCTGTGACCGGGTTCCCATTCAGCATAATCATAGATCCACTCCATAATTGTGCTGTCCTTTCCAATCATAACAGGATGTATTTTAGAGAGAGTGTGCTTCCAGTCTCCCCTTAATTCCTCATCAACTCCAAGAATTTCACTTGCTTTTATACAATTGTCGATATGCGCCATTAATGTTTGATTGTCGATAGTTGCTGCATAAGTTAACTGGCAGGGGTAATCTTTGCCATCAAGCAGGTAGGCATTTTCAGGAGACATAGTTGGGTTGGTAACAAGGAAGCCATCTTTTTCCACCAGGAAATCACTAACAAAAACCATGGCTTCTTTCATGATAGGATAAGCTTTGTTTTTCAGGTATTTCTTATCCTGTGTAAATCTGTAATGTCTCCACAAGGGGAAAGTCATCCAAACACCACTAAGTGGTGACATTCCCCAACGCATATCAGCAATTGGTGTTGTTTTTCCAAAAATATCTGTAGCATGATGCATAGCCCAGCCATCACATCCATACATCTCTTTTGCTGTTACTCTTCCTGGCTCTCTCCATTTATCCACAATATTGGTTAAAGGATCCACAGTTTCTGATAGATTACATATTTCAGCATGCCAGTAATTCATTTGCAGATTTATATTAGTATGATAATCTGAATTCCATGGGGCCTGAAAATGGCTATTCCAAATGCCTTGTAAGTTAGCAGGTAAAATTCCAGGTGTTCGCGAGCTACCCATTAACAGATATCTGCCATATTGAAAATATAAAGCGATCAAGCCGGGATCTTCACCTCCGTTTTTAACGGAATCCAACCTTAAATTTGTTGGAATGGATGATCTTTGCTCACCACCCAGATCAATTTGTACCCTGTTAAATAATGCAGAATGATTTTTAATATGAGATTTTTTAAGTGCTGAGTATGATTTTCTCTTTGCTTTTGCTAAAATCTTATTACAAACATTTAGTGGGTCAATGTTTCTGTCAAAATTTAATTTTTCTAAATTGTAGTCTGTCGCGGCAGTAAATAAAATAGTTAACTCGTTTGCATTAACGACAGTAATACAAGAATCTTCTGCCCTTAGTTCTCCACCTTTGGTAACAGCTAATAACTCAGCAGCAAATTTCATATGTGCACCTCCCGGGCCCTGAGATTTTGTAGTGTCATCAATAATCTGGCCTGTCATTATAAGCCTGTTTGATGCAGTTATTACTTTAGCATCTTTTTGTCTTTCAAGGCTAATGGATGTATTGATCGCTCCTGGTTTATCACAAGTAATATGAATAACAATAATATTATACGGTGCAGAAGCAAATACTTCTCTTGTATAGATTATATTGTTGATAGTAAATGAAGTACGTGATATACCAGGATTTAAATGTAATTCGCGATGATATTGTGAATAAGGTGCTATGCTATCGAATGACAAATAAATATCTCCTAAGCTTTGATAAGAACGGAAGCGGGGAGGAGTTCCCAGCAGGTTTTTATTGCCTGATTCATAAGCCTCTTTTATATCACCTTCAAAAATCAATTCTCTTATACTGTCCAGGTCTTTAAGTGCATTTGGATTGTTTGTATTGAATCGTTTCCCTGCCCAAAGGCTCTCTTCATTAAGCTGAATTCTTTCATTGTAAACACCACCAAAGACCATGGCTCCCAAACGGCCATTCCCAACAGGAAGTGCTTCATCCCAGATTTCTGCCGGTGAATTATACCAAAGCTTATAATCTAAAGTATATTTCTCCTTTTGTTTCTCCCTGAAAATACTATGAGTACACGCATTAAGTATTAGTATTGAAAGAACAATTGAGAAAAATATTAATTTATTCATTTCGTATTATTTTCAAGATTTACACAGTGTTTATTAAAGACGCACAGTGTTTAGTATATGGTTTGTTGCGGTATTAGAAACATAAAATTTTAATTTATACCGAATTCTATTTATTGTTAAGATGTTCATATTTAGTACTTCACCAGCCATAAACTATATACATTATTACTTGCTGAGCGTTTCTCTTTCTTGCTTTATGATGGATTGTATAAAATCGGTTTCTTTCTTATCAAAGGGAGTACCATCCTTTCGTAAAATATCATGATGCCATACCTTTGGTTCCACTCCATCAGGTTTTTCCCAGGACCACCAGTCCCACATAGTATTGGTTTTGCCGGCGACTAGTCCCCAATTAATTGCCCCTATCCCATGTTTGGCCAGCAAAGGCAGGTAGTTCTGAAATCGGCAGTCACCACCACGGTATAGGTATTCTGTGCAAATTATCGGACGATCAGGAGCACCTTCTTTTAGTTTTTGAATTAGCTTTTCAGCAGAAGCAGCACTTCCATAGATGTGGAAAGAGGTGATATCCGCCTGGTTGAATGCAGCATCAACCTCATAGGCTCCCCGGTTCCAGCAGGTAGTAAGGGGTTGAGATGGATTTACCTGTCGTGCCCATTTATAAACATCATTTAAAAGGGGAAGGCAAAGTGAATCTGTTAGTCCTTTTTCGAATTCTCCTGGTTTGTCACCACGACGGTACCACCATCCGCCAGGTTCATTATAGAGGTCCCACATCAATACACGTTTATCTTCATCAAAACGGTTCATTACTGCCTTTGCATATTTCTCAAGTCTCAAACGAAGGTTTTCATCAGTAGGATATCGTTTAAGCTTTAGTAAGCCTGGGCTTTCGAGCCAGCCAGAATTATGCACGCCGGTCCATGGTTCTGGCTGTTGGCCGGATTTTGGATCATCCAACCAACAGTCATCGAAAATCACAAACATAGTCCTGATTCCATGCGAACTAGCAATTTCTAAATATTGATCGATTCGATTTAAGAAACCATCCGGATCCTGCTCATAGGCCAAATCGTGTAGATAAACCCGAACTATGTTAAAACCTAGTTTTGAAGCCCAGCCTAATTCCCGGTCAATTGTTTCAGGATCAAAAGTTTCTTCCTGCCACATTTCCAACTGGTTAATGGCTGTACTGGGCACGAAATTGCAACCCACCAGCCATGGCTGTTTGTCATACCAAGCACTAGCTTTTTCAACTGACCACCTTTCCCCTTCTTCTATATGGTCATTGCAGCTTATCAGAATAATATTTAGGACCAGAATTAGTAATATTAGTTTTTTCATTCTGATTAATTTTTTGTTATTTCAATCTCTTAGCTTTGCAGGTAACTTGTTTATATGGTCATCTTCATTATATGTATTTCCATGTTTTGAGTGGTGAAGCTAGTATAATTGGTTGATATATTTCAAAAATAATAATTCACTAGCAATTTCACTATCCTTGCGATTGTAAAATAACAACATACTTTAGTATTATTAATTTATAGCTTAAAGTTAATAGAATATTGATAATGATGTAATAATCAATGATAATCAATCTTTAGTGTTTTCGATTTTCCATAATCTCATGGATAATGCGATCAAATATGCAGGTGATAAAATAGAGATCAACATTTCCAATTACCTACAGGATCAGAATTACGTTTATTTTTCCTTTTCCGACACCGGTACAGGAATGTCAAATGAACACCTCCACAGGATCTTTGAACGATTTTACCGTGTTGATTCCGGGCGATCACGTAAGACTGGCGGCACTGGCCTTGGGTTGGCTATCGTGAAAAATGCGATTCAATTTCATAATGGAGATTTCCGTGAGAAATCACCAGGGTGGGGGATTGGAGTTTCTGTTTACACTTGCTAAATGAAAGTGATGCCTGGTTATGACATTATTCAGAACTCATACTATAATGGAGTTAGAATTTTAAGGAAGCTGGTGAGTACTAAATGGTTTGGTAATTAACAGCTTGACACTTAGCTATTTTATGCATATATTAGTGTCATAATATTCTCACATCACAACTTTGGATTCAGAAAACAACCATGAATCGTATTCAGATATTGCAAATAAAATAAATTAGCATGTACAGACAAACTTTCATAATTGTAAGCCTATTAATAGGTATTGTTTTTTCTATTCATGCCCAGGTTTCAGTTTCCCCGAAAAAAAAGCCTGACAGGGAAAGAAGTAATATAAATACACCTATAAACCCATTTAAACTCAGGGCAAGCTCACATGAAAAGGAATTTAATATTCAGGATGCCGGTGGATATTATTACCGTTCTCCGGATTTTGACCCCACCTGGGCCCAGCAATTCCAGAATACTCTGGATTACCTGATCAATGTATCCAATATACCGGGCGGTTCACTAGCAGTCTACTCTCCCGGACAGGATTATTATTACGGTGTGAGCGGAGTCTCTCATGACACTATTTCCATTACTCCTGAAATGCGATTCGGGATTGGAAGTAATACCAAACTTTTTATTGCCACTGTTCTTTTAAATCTACAGGAAGAAGGATTGCTCTCCCTTGATGACCCAATCCATCAATGGTTACCACACTACGATTATATTGATTCCACAGCAACTATACGACAGATGCTGGCCCATCAAAGTGGTTTCTTTGACTATTTCAACGATAATGTAGCCTTGTTGACAGACTCTGTATATGCTGATACCAGTCGTTTCTGGACAGTTGATGAGGTCATGGCAACGATAGGGCAACCGCATTTTGCACCCGGCCAGGGATGGGGCTATTCCAATACCAATTATATGCTTTCCGCTGAGGTCATTGAAGCGGCTTCCGGAAATGACTGGGTTGATATGCTGCACAGCAAAATTTTTGATCCCCTGATCCTGGACAGCACCTTTGTCGGTGCCTATGAGCCCCGTAATGGACCGGTGGCAGCTGCTCTGGATGTTTTTACCGGTGAATTTATTGTCAATCCACCCATGACTGCAGAATACAGCATGATGCATGCTGCCGGAGGCATACTTTCCGCTGCTGTGGAAATGACATCCTGGTATAAAAGCCTGTTTAGTGAGGAAATTATAAATAGTTCTTCTTTACAGGAAATGCTGGACTTTGAACCTGCCTTTTATTATGGACTGGGCATATGTGGAATACAGTACCAGGGAAATTTTGCCTATATGCACACCGGGGGAACGCTTGGATATCTTTCGATGATGTGGTATGATGTGAAAACCAAAACCATAATGTGTATTCTTTACAATGGCAGGGATGCTGTACCGGCTCAGCTAGGAGCCCTTATACAGGTTTTATATGATGACTTTCCAAGGAAAGAAAATGATGCCGGCATTTCCAGCATTATGGTCCCATGGGCAAATGTGTGTAATGAGTCATTCGGTCCGAAGGTAGTACTACAAAATTATGGAAGTGAATTGCTAAACTCTACCACCATACATTATTTTATGGATGAAGATCCTCCTCTAATTTTGAACTGGTCAGGAGCACTGTCTATAGGTGATACTGTACATATCTCGTTGGACAATATAAATGCCACTGAAGGGCATCACAGCTTTACATGCTACACCTCACAACCCAACGGCCAGCCAGAAGGTTATTTCTTTAATGATACAGCTAAAAGTTATTTTATAATAAATTCTGCAGGAGGTGCACCTCTGCCGCTTGCTGAGGACTTTGAAGAGGAACCGTGGCCACCGGATGGATGGAGCCTGGGTTCGAATTCAACTTTTAACTGGAGATCAAATATCAATGGAGATTATGGTGGAGAAGCTGCTGCTATGAAAAATAATTACCAGGATGGTTCCATTGGTACTTTCTACGATCTGGATCTGCCCCTCCTAAATATTAGTGGTGATAATGCAGCTCTTCAATTTTCATATGCATATGCAAATGCTCCCTCAAATAACTTTGATTCATTGCAGGTGATGATATCTGAAGATTGCGGCATTACATGGGAAATGCTTTTCAATAAGGGAGGATTTGCCCTGAATACCGCAGCAGCAACCTACGATCCGTTTTACCCTAAAAGTCAAGGTTACTGGGATGTTGAAACAATTCCACTGGACACCTACCAGGGAGATGTAGTCATACGTTTCAGGGCAGTTTGTGGTGCAAGTAATAACCTCTACCTGGATGATATACTGGTTGATTATGCCATAGGCACTAAGGAAATTCAGGAAGATAATACCTTTTCAATTTATCCTAACCCAACTGGAGACAGATTCACTGTCAGAACAACAAAGAATGGGTACCTCGACCTTCTGATCTACGACATTACAGGTTGTGCAGTATTAAGACTTGACGATGTCAGCAATGAGCAGATCGATGTGTCTGACCTGCCTTCCGGGCTTTATTTTATAGAATTTGACAATGGAGATGAAAGAGTAGTGAAGAAGCTTATTGTGAAATAGTTTCAACTTATTATTTCACGTATTTGAAAATTTCTACCTTTGCCACACCAAAAACTTTGGATGTATAAATTTATTACGGATTCGGTGAAGTAAATAAGCTTTGGCTCATGCTCAAGCTTATCCTATTAGTTTACACTGGCATATTCATGCCGGAGTTATTTTCATATCTTTATTAGTAATATTTCGAGGCCTGGCAGGGAGACATTATTTTCTTAGGCTGTGGTCTTATCAAATATATTAAATACAATGAGTAACGATAATAAATCAATTCACGAATTCGACCTCAATTTAATCTGCAAATATTTTGCAAGCGTTGAACGACAAGGACCGGGTAGTCCTGAGGTTACAATTAAAGCACTAAGCTTTGTTGATAATCTTACACCTGAATCCAGTATAGTGGACCTTGGTTGCGGAACCGGAGGCCAGACTATGGTGCTGGCTCAACATGCACCGGGACATATTACCGGAATAGACATATTCCCCAGGTTTATAGATATTTTTAACTCTAATGCCGCGAAGCTTCAATTGCAGGACAGAGTAAAAGGTGTTGTTGGATCTATGGATGATCTTTCGTTCCAGGATGAGGAACTGGACCTGATCTGGTCGGAAGGTGCGATATATAATATAGGATTCGAACAAGGCCTGAAAGAATGGAGGAAGTTTCTGAAACCCGGTGGCTATATTGCTGTTACGGAGGCATCATGGTTCACCGATACAAGGCCTGACGAAATTCATGAATTTTGGATGGATGCCTATCCTGGGATAGATACCATTCCGAATCAAATCGGACAGATGCAAAAGGCAGGGTATGTTCCTGTAGCTGCTTTTATATTGCCAGAGAATTGCTGGATGGAATATTTCTATGAACCACAGGTGCAGGCACAACAAGATTTCCTGAAGAAATATACAGGAAATAAAGCTGCTGAAGGTTTTATTGAATATATGCGCCAGGAAACTCAATTATATTATAAGTATAAGGAGTTTTATGGTTACACTTTCTTTATAGGAAAGAAAACCCTGGGGTAACTATAAAATGAGAAGGATTGTATGGGTTTCCCCATAACAATCCTTCTTTATGCTATTTGTTTTAAAGTTCTATATCTCTTCTTATATAGGATGTTTTTGTAACCATTTATTATACAGCCACATTGAAAGTGCTGATACAAATCCAATTCCCATCAGTATGATCCACCCCATGGAATTCCAGAATGGGTTAAGTTCTAATAAACCGGATTCAAGCTTAACCGCATTTTTACACATGATCTCATGAAAGATGAATGCTCCGGCAGGTCCTCCGATCAATGCTCCTATAGCCAGGGGAAGGTTTGCATAACCCAGGAACAATCCCTCTTGTCCTTTTGGAGCGAGCCCTCCGATAAATTCATAGGTCCGGGCTGAAGTAAATAATTCACCAAAGGCGATCAAGGCTACCGTAAGGGTAATGAAAAGTGTTCCCATCGGAACCCAATCACCCAATGTAAGTTCCCTTACCCCTCCACTCGTAAATATTGGAATAAGGTTGATCATCATTGAGATACCGATGATTATAATACCCACAACAATTGAATTGATCGGTTTCATCTTACCGAACTTCTTGGTTATCAGTAGCTGAAAGAATACTATTACAAAGGGATTAGCCATGGTTACAATGTCAACGGCCGGATCCAGCTCTACAACTTTTTGGAGGTAGAGAGGCAATACATTATAAACCTGGGCATAAATGAAGAAGAACCCGCTGGAAACGATTAGAAATAAGGCAAACCTGGAATTCCCGAGAACCAGGAACATATCGGCCAGAATTTTGAGAATTGATTTCCTGGGTTTCTTTTCAATATCATTCTGTCTGGATAATTTATCAGGATCTGTATAGAAGAACAGTACTGCAAAGAAAGCAACTATTGAGAAGAATACGGATACAGCAAAAATATAGCTCAGGTCAAATTCTTTTCTTATCACATAACTTACTCCTCTCCCAACAAGAGACCCGATGTTAATGATCATATAAAAGATCCCAAAACCCAGTGTCATCTTTGCACCGGCTGTTTTTTGAACAGTTCCTGCAATGCAGGGCTTTATAATGGAGCCTCCAACACCTATTAAAATTATTGCCATAATGATAGGGAGAAGAATTTCTATACCTGCTGTCATTTCACTTTCAATGCTTGGATTAAGTGTCTGATTGCCAAACCATACCGGATAACCCATGATGAAGTATCCTGCAGCAAGGAGTACAAAAGCGATGAGCAGTGATTTCTTAAATCCGATCTGATCGGCAATGCTACCTGAAAGAATGGGAAGGAAAAAGACCAATGCCCATAATATACCATTCAAATTACTGGGCCAGTAGTCTCCCAGCCCCAGTTGCCCCAGATACAGCACAACAAAACTGGCCATGGCATAATATGCTCCTCTTTCAAATAACTCGGTCAGGTTTGCAGTCCAGAAACTTCGTGGAAAGCCAGCAGTTGTAATCTCTTTTGTATTTTCCATAAATTAAGTAAGTCCTTTTGGTGTTATAGGCAAATCATAAAAATTGTGTCATAGATACAAATTATTCTTGTACGATTAAGTTTTTTTCTGCTTTATTATATATCTATAAGAAATATCTTTTACACCCCCAACCCAATCCAAAAAAATGTTTGCAATTTTGAATTTGGAGTTTGGATTTTTTTGGTCCCGATAATTATCGGGATTGGTGATTGGATTTTGTGATTTTCTTAGCGGGATGTAGCGCGACCCGATGATTTCCCCAAACCATTAGATTTACTATCCCTTATAGCATTTTCTAAAACTTTCTGAAAGTTTTGTAAAATGTCACCAACCCACTTAATTATAGTTCCGGAAACTATTTTATTTCTCAGGATTACAAAACCGTTGAGTTTTAACCCTGATTCAAAATATTGCTTTAAATAACTGGTTATCTAGGCGATTATATCCTGCTTCGAAAAAATATAAATCCAAATGTTGACATTCCTATTCATATTGAGTACTTTTATATGTCTCAATAAACTGCCAATACCTAGACATTATCTTATTATTTGATTAATTAAGCTTTTAAACCTTAATAGGTAAGGTTATAGTTGAAATGATAATCATAAAGGGGAAATAAAGAAATCCCTATTAATTGGATCATTCATTATGAATATAAGAACCATTCTCTCATTCATTGCTCTTACATTTATGTTTAGTGCATATTGTCAGAACCAATCAGCGATCGACTCCCTGGAAAATATTCTAAGGACAGCCAAAGCAGATACCATAAAAGTGAATAACCTCATTTTAATGTGTGATGAATACTTGAAAATCAGCGATTATGAGAATGCCATGCAATATGCTGAATCTGCACTCTTATTGGCTAAAACACTTGATTATAAGAAAGGGATTGCCAGGTCTTATGACAATATTGGATGGATTAATGAAGAACAGCACAATTATCAGAAAGCTGAGGAAAATTATTTAGAAGCCATGAAGATCTTTAAAGAGATCGGGGATAAGAAAAGTATTGCTGATAAATATAACGCTATTGGTTATATTAATGAATATCAGAGCAATTATCCTGAAGCTATGGAAAGCTATATCGCTGCTTTGAAGATTTTCCAGGAAATCGGGGATACGAACAGTATTGCCGATTCTTACAACAAAATGGGTGCTGTTTATATCAGCCAGGGCAATTACCCGGAAGCTTTGGAAAATTTTTTATCTTCCCTTAAACTCTTTAAAGAAATCGGGAATAAGACAGGTGTTGCCTATTCTTACAACAATATGGGTAATATTTATTTTTACCAGGGAAATTATGAGGAAGCATTGAAGAATCATTTCGCTTCCCTGAAGATCAAAGAAGAAATCGGGAATAAGTCAGGTGTTGCCCATTCTTACTGCAATATTGGTAATGTTTATTACAAACAGGGCAATTATCCTGAAGCATTGAAAAATCATTTCGCTTCCCTGAAGATCTTTGAAGAAATCGGGTATCATGTGGCTATTGCCGTTGTAAACAACAATATTGCTGCTATTTATTTAGAACAGGGTAATTATTCGGAAGCTTTGGAATATTCATTGGCTTCCTTAAGGATCGCAGAAGAAATCGGGTATAAGTTAGCTATTGCCTTTTCTTACTTGTATATTGGTAATAATTATCACCTTCAGGGCAACTATAAGGATGCAAGAAAATATTTAGATGACGGCCTTGCGTTATCAAAAGAAATTGGAAGCAAACCACAAATTCAGGATAATTATAAAGCTTTGTCAAAGTTAGACAGTGCTGAAGGTAATTTCGCACAGGCCCTGGAGCATTACAAGATGTATACCCTTTACAAAGACAGTTTGTTCAATGAAGAAAGCAACAAAAAGATAACCCTGCTGAAAATCCAGTACGAAACCGAGAAGAAAGACCGGGAGATCGAGCTTTTAAATAAAGACAAAGAGCTGCAGGAGCAGAAACTGGAAAAGCAAAGACTTCTGAGAAATGGAATGATAGCAGGCATCTTAATTATTGTCCTGGTAGGCTTACTATTTTTCCGAAGCTTCAGGCTCAGGAAAAAACTGGAAAAGCAACAGGCCATAATACAGGAGCGCCATCGCATCAGTGCAGACCTTCATGACGATGTCGGATCCGGGCTTTCAAAGATCACGCTTCTGAGTGAGTTATTAAAAACACATGCCAAAACTCCTGAGAACAGGAAAGAGGCAGAAAAGATATCGATGACAGCCCTGGAACTCTCATCCACCATAAGCGAGATCATCTGGGCACTGAACTCAAACAACGATTACCTTGAAAACATGGTAGCTTACATACGACGCTACGCAGCCGAATATTTTGAAAACTCCCCGGTTAAGCTTAAGATCACTACCAGTGGTGAAATATTACCCACTCCCATCAACGGGGAGCATCGAAGGAATATCTTTTACACGGTAAAGGAAGCCCTGAACAATATTCTGAAACATGCAGAAGCCACAGAGGCTGAGTTGAAATTTGTCGTGATCAGTAATAAATTGGATGTTATCATAAGTGATAATGGGAAAGGATTGCCGGATGAAAGCCAGAACCGGTTCGGTAATGGAATAAATAATATGCGGGCCCGCATGAAAAGCATAAGTGGGGATTTCACAATTGAAAGTGATCAGGGCACCAGGATCATACTGAATTTAGCTGTATAAATATTTATTACCCTAAAGGGTTATTGATTAAGCTTGTTTACGATTATATATTTGTATTGTGATAAATAATAATAAAATACACGTTTCTATTGTAGAAGACACTGATGACATCCGCAATGCGTTGCGTGTACTGATCGATGGCTCCCCCGGATTCAAATGCCTCCACGTTTATGCTGATGCAGAAGAAGCCCTCCGGGATATGTCATCAAAAGATGTTGATATTGTGCTTATGGACATCGGCCTCCCGGGAATGGACGGCATCCAATGCATGAAAACACTTAAACCTGAAATGCCTAAGGCGCAGTTTATGATGTGTACAGTATACGATGATGATGACCACATTTTTAATGCCCTGAGATCAGGCGCTTCGGGATATATCCTGAAGAGGACTTCCCCGGCACAGATCCTTGAAGCGATACATGACCTTCATGAGGGCGGTTCACCCATGAGCAGCGAGATTGCCAGGCGTGTAGTCGATTCAATGCACAAGTCAAAGAAAAAATCAGAAGCAGTTGAGTTGCTTACCAAGCGGGAAAATGAAATTCTTGATTTCCTTGCCAAAGGTTTTCTATACAAAGAGATCGCTGATGAGCTATGTATCAGCAAGGAGACAGTCAAGAAACACATACACAGCATCTACGACAAACTACATGTGCAAAACCGCACCGAAGCTCTGAACAAAGCATTTCCCAGATAGATTTCCCACCTTTTCTTTTTCTGACCTTTTAAAAAATATACCGAAAGGGTTATTGCCTTTTGATTGTGTTATAATCAATTTTGTAGTATCACTTATTCGCAGGTTTTGTTTTATGAAAAATCAGGTCGGAATAAGATATTAATGATAAAAAAACTATTCCCATGAAAACAAGAACTTTACTTACAACGACAGTTTTTTTGCTTTGTAGTATAATACTACAAGCTCAAACAACAACAATTCCTGATGTTAATTTTGAACAGGCATTAATAGATTTAGGAATTGATTCGGATGGTACAATAAACCAAAGTGTTGCTAACAGTGATATTTCCTGGATTACTTATCTTTATGTTCGCAGTAAAAATATTAATGATTTAACAGGAATTGAAGGATTTATTAGCTTAACTAAATTAGTATGTGACAGAAATCAACTTACAAGTTTAGATGTAACACAAAATACTTCGTTGACATATTTACGTTGTGACAATAATCAACTCACAAGCCTGGATGTGTCAAGTAGTGCTGCACTGGAAGACCTATATTGTTCATATAATCAACTCCCAAGCCTAGATGTATCTGGTAATCCTGCCCTGACAAGCCTAAATTGTCACTATAATCAACTAACAAGTTTAGATGTAACACAAAGTACTGCCTTGACATCTTTACGTTGTTTCAATAATCAAATTACGAGTTTAGATGTAACACAAAATACTGCGTTGACAAGTTTAATTTGTGACTATAATCAACTTACAAGTTTAGATGTAACACAAAATACTGCCTTGACAAATTTAAATTGTCACCATAATCAACTTACAAGTTTAAATGTAACACAAAATACTGCGTTGACAAGTTTATGTTGTCTCTCTAATCAACTAACAAGTTTAAATGTAAGTCAAAATACTGCCCTGACACATCTATATTGTGGAGAAAATCAACTCACTAGCTTGGATGTATCAAATCATCCTGCTCTTGATCTATTACAATGTGGTAATAATCAACTCCCAAGCCTGGATGTATCTGGTAATCCTGCCCTGACACGCCTAAATTGTCATTATAATCAACTAACAAGTTTAGATGTAACTCAAAATACTTCTTTGACACAATTATTTTGTTTTCAGAATCAACTAATAGCTTTAGATGTAACACAAAATACTTCTTTGATAAGGTTATGGTGTGACGGTAATCAACTTACAAGTATAGATGTAACACAAAATCCTGCTCTGGATTTACTATATTGTAGAAATAATCAACTCACAATCTTAAATGTTTCAAATTGTCCTGCCCTGAAATACCTGATTTGTTCATTTAATCAACTTACAAGCCTGGATGTATCAAATAAGCCTGCTCTGGAATACCTAGATTGTTCAAATAATCAACTCACAAGCCTGGATGTATCAGGTAATCCTGCCCTGACACGCCTAACCTGTAGAAATAATCAACTTCCAAGCTTGAATGTATCAAATAGTGCTGCACTGGAGTACCTATTTTGTTCAAGTAATCAACTCACAAGCCTGGATGTGTCAGGTAGTGCTGCACTGAAATACCTGAATTGTCAGGATAATCAACTCCCAAGCCTGGATGTGTCAAGTATAGCTGCACTGGAAAACCTATATTGTTCAAATAATCAACTTACAAGCCTTGATGTGTCAGATAATTCTGCACTGGGTCACTTATATTGTACCTATAATCAACTCACGAGTTTGAATGTTAAAAACGGGAACAATATGAATATGGGAATATGGTTTTCTGCAAGATATAATCCTTACCTAAGTTGTATTCAAGTGGATGATGCTGCATGGTCAAATGCAAATTGGCTAAATAGCAAAGATGCAACAGCTACTTATTCGGAAAATTGTAATCTGCCACCTATCGCAGTGTGCCAGGATGTAACTGTAAATGCCGATGAAAACTGCGAAGCAATTGTTACACCGGAACAGGTTGATAACGGATCCTACGATCCGGAAGGCGATCCCATAACATTCAGCCTTGATCCTGCCGGGCCTTATCCCTTAGGAGAAACAACAGTAACCTTAACTGTTGAAGACAGCAGTGGTGAAACAGACCAGTGTACAGCAACCATTTCAGTAGTTGATGCAACACCACCTGTTATAACCACCATTACAAGCTCAATTGTTATGTGGCCGGCAAACCACCAGTATGTTAGCTTCGATTTGACGGATTTTGTTTTATCTGTTTCGGATAATTGTGCATCCCTCGTAATCGATGATGTTAACATTGTAAAATCTACGAGTGATGAACCAGAGAATGCCACAGGTGGTGGTGATGGAAATACCCTGGATGATATGGTCATTGCAGATGATTGCAAATCCATTCAGCTTCGAAAAGAACGTAATGCTAGCGGTAATGGCCGTGTATATACAGTCTATCTTGAGCTGGATGATGGTAATGGTAATACAGGTACGGCAAGCTGCCAGGTACATGTACCCCGTAATAATGGCGGAACAGCTATTGATGACGGTGCGGTTTACGAAGTACTGGGAAATTGTGGCTATAAATCCTTATCAATTACAGCAAACGAGAATTCAGGAAGTAATATTGAACTGATGAATTACCCGAATCCCTTTAACAACTCAACCACTCTTGTTTTTTCAGTATCGGAAGCCAATACAACTACCTTAAAAGTGTATAACATGATGAGTCAGGAAGTCGTGGTGTTATATGATGGATATGCTGAAGCCGGTCAGGACTATAAGATTGTTTTCTCAGCTGAGGGATTGCCTGAAGGACTGTATATCTGCCACATACAAAGTGGGAATGAAAACAGCACAAATCGAATGTTATTGGTAAGATAAACCAATTGTATGATTTGGATCCTTGACATTGGGAGTGGAGTCTCCAAACTCAAATCTCTTTAATTACTGCAAGTAATTGATAGTCTTTATTGGATCTTTAAAATCAATGAATTATGAAAGTAGAAAATAAAATATGTAAATAACATATAATTATTAACCAAAAATGATGCGATATGAAAAATTTTAACAGAACCTTTTTGATGATGATATTATTATTTTCATCTTCAATGCTTTTTGCACAGGTAAATGTTTTTTTGGAAGAGTATCAACGTACCTCAACACCAGATCCAAATGTGGATTATAGCCCAATGGTAAGCAATGTAAAAATTTCTAATTCTTCTAACAGAGATACCTGGAGTTTTCAGTTTAACTTTCCTACTGCTGTTGGTGGTGGTGAAGCTGGTGCTGAATCAGATGGTCAGTTCATATTTACAACCAAATGGAACGGTGCTTACTTCTATCAGTATAACCTTGATGGTACTTATGTAGGTTCATTTACATGTGGTAGTGCAGTTAGCATTCGTGATCTTGCATACGCTCCTAGTACAGGATATTTTTACGGTGCAGCAGCAACGACTAAAGTTTATGAAATGGACTTTTATTCACAAACAGTTATTTCTACAATAAACGCTCCAACCGCTGCACGTGCCATTGCATACAATGATGACAATGATTCTTTCTATTGCAATAACTGGAGTACTAATATCACGGAGTTTGACCGCACTACTGGTGCTTTTATCGGTTCATTCCCGGTAGGAACATTCAAAAGTTACTACGGTTTTGCATATGACAACTGGAAAGAGGGTGGTCCATACCTTTGGGGATTCTCACAGTATGGATCCGGAGGAACACTTGTACAAATGGATCTCGCTACCGGTGAAGAAGTCTTCAACCTCGATGTATATTCAGTATCGGGTGTTACAGGATTTGCCGGTGGTTTATTCACTCAACCAGATATAGTTGCAGGAACAGTTACTATTGGTGGTTGTGTACAGAACACTAGTATATTTGGATTTGATCTTGCTGAAGTTGGTGCAACTAATTTGCCACCGGTCGCAGTGTGCCAGAATGTAAGTGTAGTTGCCGACGGAAACTGCGAAGGGCTGGTAACACCGGAACAGGTTGATAACGGATCCTATGACCCGGATGGCGATCCCATCACCTTCAGCCTTGATCCTGCCGGGCCTTATCCCTTAGGAGAAACAACAGTAACCTTAACTGTTGAGGATGATAGTGGTGAAACAGACGAGTGTACAGCAACCGTTTCAGTAGTTGATGCAACACCGCCTGTTATTAACACCATTACAAGCCCGATTGTTATGTGGCCGGCAAACCATCAGTATGTTAACTTCATGCTGACGGATTTTGTTTTATCAGTTTCGGATAATTGTGCATCCCTGACAATCGATGATGTTAATATTGTCAAAGCTACGAGTGATGAACCGGAGGATGCCACAGGTGGTGGTGATGGAAATACAAAGGATGATATGGTCATTGCAGATGATTGCAAATCCATTCAGCTTCGAAAAGAACGAAGTGCTACCGGTAATGGCCGTGTATATACAGTCTATCTGGAATTGGATGATGGTAATGGTAATACAGGTACAGCAAGCTGCCTGGTACATGTACCCCATAATAATGGAGGAACAGCTATTGATGACGGTGCGGTTTACGAAGTACTGGGAGAGTGTGGCTTTAAATCCTTATCTATTACAGCAAACGAGAATTCAGGAAGTAATATTGAACTGATGAATTACCCGAATCCCTTTAACAACTCAACCACTCTTGTTTTTTCAGTATCGGAAGCCAATACAACTACCTTAAAAGTGTATAACATGATGAGTCAGGAAGTCGTGGTGTTATATGATGGATACGCCGAAGCCGGTCAGGATTACGAGATCATCTTCTCAGCTGAGGGATTGCCTGAAGGGCTGTATATCTGCCACATACAAAGTAGGAATGAAAACTGCACAAATCGAATGTTACTGGTAAGATAAACCGCTTGTATGATTCGGATCCTTGACATTTGGAGCGGAGTCTCCAAACTCAAATCTTTTTAATTACTGCAACTAATTGATAGTCTTTATTGGGCCCTTAAAATCAATAAATAATGAAAGAATAAGATAAAATGTGTAATTAACTTATAAATATTAACCAAAAATGATGCGATATGAAAAATTTTAACAGAACTTTTTTGATGATGATAGCAATGGTGTTATCATCGTCTGTGTTGCTTGCACAAGTCAGTACCTTCCCATTTATGACAGGTTTTGAAAGCGGGGCATTCCCTGCTGAAGTAATTCCTTCATCAGGTTCCCATTCTGACGTTTTTGTATCCAGTGATTATTCACATACCGGAACATATAGCGCCTTAATGGATGGACACCACTATACAGGATGGGGTGCAACTCCAACAACACAAGCCGAGGCTTTCGATCCAATTAAATCAAGCCACTTCGGATACATGGATATTGAGATTCATCCTGACATTGGAAACCCTGATGTCCTCACTATTGGTTTCTGGATGCGACAGGCCTATTCATTTAGTCAAAAATATAGCTGGCTTCAATGCCTGGTGAATGGTGTGAATGTTGCAGATTTTGATGGGATTTTCTACTATCAGCCGTCCTCACATGCCGACTCATGGGTATACAAAAAGTTTGATCTGTCGCCCTATAAGAACGATGCCTCATTCACTTTTACTTTTAATTCATCATGTAAGTATTATTACAGGTATTACCATGAAGGAGACGTAGCTATGATCGATGATATAAGAATTTGGTATGGGAATAGTGCACCAGTAGCAATTTGCCAGGATGTAAGTGTAGTTGCAGACGGAAACTGTGAAGGACTTGTAACACCGGAACAGGTTGATAACGGGTCCTATGACCCGGATGGGGATCCCATCACCTTCAGCCTTGATCCTTCCGGGCCTTATCCTATAGGAGAAACAACAGTTACCTTAAGCGTTGAGGATGATAGTGGTGAAACGGACGAGTGTACAGCAACTGTTACAGTAGTTGAGGCAACACCACCTGTTATAACTACCATCACAAGCCCAATTGTTATGTGGCCGGCAAATCACCAGTATGTGAACTTCGAGCTGACGGATTTTGTTTTATCCGTTTCGGATAATTGTGCATCCCTGACAATCAACGATGTGAACATTGTTAAAGCAACGAGTGATGAGTTGGAGGATGCCACAGGTGGCGGTGATGGAAATACCATGGATGATATGGTCATTGCAGATGATTGCAAATCCATTCAGCTTCGAAAAGAACGAAGTGCTACCGGTAATGGCCGTGTATATACAGTCTATCTTGAATTGGATGATGGCAATGGTAATACAAGCACAGCAACATGCCAGGTCCAGGTACCCCATAATAATGGCGGAACAGCCATTGATGACGGTGCTGTATACGAAGAGTTAGGAAATTGTGGCTATAGATCATTTTCAATTACAGCAAACGAGAGTTCAGAAAGCGGTATTGAACTGATGAATTACCCGAACCCTTTTAACAACTCAACTACCCTTGTTTTCTCAGTATCGGAAACCAATATAACAAGCTTGAAAGTGTATAACATGATGAGTCAGGAGGTTATGGTATTGTATGATGGATATGCCGAAGCCGATCAGGACTACGAGATCATCTTCTCAGGTAATGGATTGCCTGAAGGTCTATATATCTGCCACATACAGAGCGGGAACGAACGCTGCACAAAGCGAATGTTATTGGTAAGATAAACCGCTTGTATGTTTCGGATCCTCGACATTTGGAGCGGAGTTAGGAGGCTCCGCTCTTTTTTTACCATCAGTGATCAATATTCTTCATTGGATTAAAGTACTTTTTTCAATCCTCTATAGCTTTTGTAAAAAATATCAAATGTATTTGTATGATACATATCATCTGCCTACATTATATGAATCCCATAGTATGCATATTTAGAAACATGAATAGTAGCGACGTAACGATGTAACGAAGTGGGTGCAACCTTAAACATTACTTGCTTTCATAAGAGAAAAGACTCAAAGGGCGAAGCCCTGGTATTTCAAGTCAATATTTGATGAACTTAGCACACCTCAATCTTTTATCACTAGCAATTCTTATCAAATACAAACCGGATGGCAATGATGCAATATTGACAATGACTGTTGATCGTTCGATATTTTGGGTAATCAATTCGATTCCATTGGTAGTAAGTATTGATAGATGACCTCCCACAAATGGTTCTGATATTTGAATAGATAAATAATCTGAAGCAGGGTTGGGATATATGTATAATGAACTCGGAGTACGTGGTTCGGATATTTGGGTTGTAATATCTCTGTTTGTCAATATAGTACCATTCGCGCCGCACACAAAACCTATATCATCTTCTGGGAAGCAGATCGCCCCCAGGAACCTATTCGTTCCGGAATTCATAATGGCCCAGTTCTGACCGCCATCCTCGGTATGGATTATGGTTCCGCCAGAACCGGCGAAATAACCGGTATCTGCATTTAAAAAACAGACTGAGTACAGAGATTTGTATGTAGGGGTGGATAATTCTGTCCATGTATCACCCCCATCGACTGTTTTCAGTGTTTTGCTGCCATTTGCAATATAACCAGTGTTTTGATCCGGGAAAAAGACTTCCTGGTTAAAACTCCCCCCTGCATAATACGTATCCCAGGTGGTTCCACCATTTTCGGTCTTCATTATCTTGCAATAATCACCAATTACATATCCTTTTTGTGCCGTAGTAAAAAACACACTGTTATAGTCTGTTTTTCCAACCGGAATATACGTCCAGGATTCACCTGTATTGTAGGTTTTAAGAATTGTACCATAGCTTCCCACTGCGTACCCTGTAAAAGGGCCTGGAAAGTGAATGTCGCGAATCCAGTGCCAGGGGCCATATTGAACAGTCCAGCTCTGACCACTATTGACTGTTTTGTAAATTCTTCCGTAAGAAGAGACAAAACCGACATTTTCATTGATAAAGCATACAGAGGTAAGAACATTTGAACCTGAAGAGGGGGTTTCTACTTCAAACCAGGTTTCTCCACCATCCATGGTTTTCATAAGCAAGCCAAAAGTATAACTTATCCCACTTACCACAAAGCCTATATCAGCAGTTGGGAAATCTATATCATAAAAAGAATATTCATGAAACCCACTGAGCTCATTATTCCAGCTAATACCCCCATCAAAAGTATCCAGGATTAGTCCGTGTTGTCCTACAGCAACAATGTTTACAGTGCTGGCCAAACAAATCGATAATATCTGTCCGCATACAGAATCATACACATTGTTCCAGGTAATTCCACCATCCGTGGTTTTATAAATAATACCATTATCTGAATTATCCCAACCTGTAAGCATTCCCGTTTTTGAATTCACAAAGGAAATAGAGGATAATTGAATGCTGCTATCAATAATCACTGGATTCCATGTTAAGCCTTCATCCACTGTTTTCAGGATCATCCCAAAATAATCACAGCTGATAAAACCAGTATCAATAGCTGTGAAATATACAGATGTGAGATCTGCATTAGTGCCTGACTCCCTGGTCACCCATGTTGACCCTCCTGTGGTTGTAGTAAGTAAGGTTCCGTATTTACCCACAGCACAGCCCCTGATGGGATTAGCAAAAAAGACAGAATAAAGGTCTCTGTTTGTTCCTGAAGATTTAACTGTCCATGTAAGCCCCCCATCCATAGTTTTTATTACAGTCCCATCTTTACCTACGGCAACACCAATATTTTTATTCATGAAATACACTGAAAAAAGATGATCTCCCACACCTGTTTGCAAATCAGACCAGGAATCTCCGCCATCTGTGCTTTTATAACAGTTTCCGAAATCGCCTACTGCATAAACTATACTTTCATCTACAAAAAAGACATCATTGAAATTTATAGTAGTCATTACAGAATTATCTGACCATTCTGTTCCACCATCTACAGATTTCAGGATAGTGCCACAATCACCAACAGAAATAATCAGCCCAATATCAATGGCAGAAACAGAATTGAGATCATTCCCCTGGGGAAGTGGATTTGACCAATGCCAATCCTGTGCTGATAAGCTAACTGCAATATTAAGTAGAAAGAGAAGTGGAAAGGTCGCTTTCATAATTAGAAGATTGAAGTTTACGCTTGCTAAACAAATATAAAATAATTAAATGTTAAAGACAAGCTTACCTTCTTAATCAGTCGATGTAATCATCTATGAGAAGCCAGAATGGACAGATCCGCGATACAGCTGATATCCGCAGGCAATTTTTAAATAATATCATGATGTAGACGATGGAGAGATGTACCGACGTAACGAAGTTGGTGCACCTTTGATAATCTAATATGCTTAAATAGTTATAAAACTTCTGTGATCATAATGAACTACCCCACCGCAAGCAGCGAGGGTATCAAGAGGAATACATTTTCTA
>CAZDWF010000001.1:0-7746 GCA_964508895.1 uncultured Bacteroidales bacterium | reverse complement strand
ATTCGTCCCAGTGCCTCCGCAGAGTAGCTTCTGCGTTCGCGGAAGGGGCTGGGAATATGACCCATGAGATCCCTCGAATACTGCTCGGGATCAGTTCAATTAAATATTCTTACTGCGCTATCGCTTGTAAAAATATAGTTTCACTGATTTAAGTAAAATATCTAAATTAGTAGAATGCAAAAACTAATTCTGCTACTTTGTCTTCTAAGTTTTATTACAACATACGGACAATGGACACAGCTTTTTCCCACACCCAACAGAAATGTGGCTGTGGATTTTATTGATGAAAACACCGGATTTATTGTTAGCCTGGAAGAAGTCCTGAAAACATATGATGCCGGTGCTTTCTGGCAAACGGTAAATATTCCGGGATCGGTAATTTACTTTAGTGATATTGAAGTGGTCGACAGCAATATTGTCTGGGTTGCTTCAGAAGGATACCTGGATTCACCAGGGAATGGGGTTTTATCCAAATCCGACAAGCAGTAATTTATTTATTCATTCTCCTGATGAAATAAATAGTATCATATTGTTTAATGAATTGGGAAAGAAACTCAACCATATCACTTCAGTTAAAAACAGGGAATTTACAATTGACCTGTCCAAATACCAGCCGGGCATATATTTAGTTAAAGTCAACGAACAAATCACCAAGGTCATAAAACAGTAAAATCAAATACTGCCATAATTTAGCATCTTGCATCCGGCGACTGGCGACTGGCGACTAGCGACTAGCGACTAGTTCCTTGTCGACCGCATCCTTTATTGTCGTACCTTTGCCGCCTGATACAATTTTATGACATTTAACGACTTAGGACTGCATGCCGATCTTATCAAAGCAGTCGAAAAACTTGGGTTCGAAAACCCCACAGAAATTCAGGAAAAGGCAATTCCCGTTCTTCTGGAAGCTTCAAGAGACCTCGTAGGACTGGCTCAAACCGGAACCGGTAAAACCGCAGCCTTTGGTCTTCCATTAATACAGCATATCGATTTTGATTCCAGGAATACCCAGGGACTGGTGATTTGCCCTACAAGGGAGCTTTGCATGCAGATTACTAAAGATCTGAATTCCTTCGCAGAGTTTCAGAATAATCCAAATATCACCCCTGTTTATGGTGGTTCCAGTATTGATGAGCAAATTCGAAGGATTAAAAGAGGTGCACATATTGTGGTTGCCACTCCCGGCAGATTACTCGACCTGATAAAAAGGAAAGCTGTGAAACTGAATACAGTTCATACCCTGATACTGGA
The DNA here is from genome assembly GCA_964508895.1 of uncultured Bacteroidales bacterium. Classification (GTDB taxonomy): domain Bacteria; phylum Bacteroidota; class Bacteroidia; order Bacteroidales; family B18-G4; genus M55B132. The sequence continues at coordinate 6,495 of CAZDWF010000001.1, read as the reverse complement.
TGAAGCTGATGAAATGCTAAATATGGGCTTTAAAGAAGATCTGGATGCCATCCTGGAAAAAACACCTGTAAATAAAAGAGTAGGACTTTTCTCTGCAACCATGCCTAAAGATGTTCGCAGGATAGCTAACAATTATATGCATGATCCGCTGGAGATTGTTGTTGGTGAAAGGAACAGCTCTGCTGCTAATATCAATCATCACTATTATATGATGATGGAGAGAGACAGATATTATGCCCTCAAGCGCATACTGGATTATTATCCTGAAATATTCGGATTGGTATTTTGCAGAACAAGAAGAGAAACCGGAATGATCTCTGAAAAACTTGAAAAAGAGGGCTATAACGTTACTGCCTTACATGGCGATCTGTCTCAGGGACAAAGAGATGCTGCGATGAAAAGATTCAGGGAAAGAACAGTAAAAATTCTTGTTGCCACTGATGTGGCAGCCAGGGGACTGGATGTGTTCGATATTTCACACGTTATTAATTATAACCTTCCTGATGACCTGGAAGTATACACTCATAGAAGCGGAAGAACTGCCAGGGCAGGAAAATCAGGAATATCCGTTACCTTGATCAATACACGTGAAATGCATAAGATCAGGCAATTGGAAAAAAGTCTGAATGTAAATATTGAGTACGAGAAGATTCCGGATGCTGAAGAGATTTGCGAAAAGCAGATGTATGCCCTTATGGAAAAAGTGGTAAAAACTCCTGTTGATGATTCTGCCATCAATCGCTACTGGCCTGTGATTTATAAGAAATTGAAAGAATATCCACTGGAAGATATCATCCTGAAATTTATATCAACTGAGTTAAATGCTTTCCTGGAATATTATAAAAACACAGGAAACCTTAATGCGAAAAAAGATAGTGAGCGCAAGGGCAGGGATAACGAGAGGAGAGGGCGTGATAAAGATAAACGTGGTAAACAAAATAGAAATATAAGCGGAGCTACAAAAAGATTATTCATAAATCTGGGAGAAAGACAAAATATGAATAAAGGTGCTCTTGTCAGATTGGTTTGCACCGAAACAGGTATTGCCAGTAATAGTGTTGGCAGAATTGATATACTGGGAGGATTCTCATTTTTTGAAGTGGATGAAAAAGTAGCCGATAAAGTTCTGTCAAAATTGAAATCAGGAACCTATGAAGGGAAAAGTTTTGCTGTTGACAGCTCTCAGGACAAAGGCTCTGGCAGAAAGAAAAAAGGAAAGAAAGGCGGCCCCAGGGGTGATAACAGGAGAAGGAGAAGGGACTAGCGAATAACGAATAACGAACTCAGAAGTGGTGCAACTAGCCCATTGACAATCCACCGCTGAAGCTTCGGCTTGTAAAACCAGCGACCAGTGACCAGCGACCAGTAACCAGCTACCAGTGACCAGTGTGCAGTGAGAATTAATGTTATTTTTATAAAAGATTTGTCTCCTGCATAATAAACTAATCATATATATGACCGCACAGTTTTCCGATCTGGTTTTTTTCAATAAGCAGGAATATTCTCTGACTGATTTCGATGGTGATGAGCTGTTTCATCCGATAAAGTATGATTTAATCCCAACATCAACCTGTACGGCTTGCTGGAAAGGGTTTGTTGCTTCTTATGAGGTGAAAGATGATGTCCTGTCATTAAAAACCCTTGATATCAATATAGAAGAGGTGAAGAAGGAATTCTTCTGGTCTTCAGGTATTCCTGAATTAAACGGGAAAAAGGCTTCTGGAAATGAAAGCCTTTACAGTATGTTTGAATATAATTTCCAGGATGTTGATTTGTCATTATCTTTTTCAGGATGGATGTTGATTGGAAAAGGTTTTATTGAAAAACTCTATGTTCATATGGGAATCCATCCCGCCTGGAAGTATATAAAGGTATATAAGCTTGAGTTCGAAAAGGGAAAGCTAATCTCATCACATAATGTGTCAGCTGCAATGAAAAAATATAGAAGATACATTCAAAAAGAAGGAAAAAAAGCAATATCATTATATGAAGGCAGAGAGCCGGATCGATGGATTGACAATTATTTGAAAAATCTATAAAAAAAAGGCCGCTTCATAAAGAAGCAGCCTTACACTAAAAACTAAGTAGTAAACTTAAGTCGCTTTGAAAAGCTTATTAGCAATGAACCATCAAAATCAATTAGCATTCTTAGTTATATTAGTGCCCTTTTAGCTTAGTAATTTTTATATACATGATCACATCAGTCTGAGATTTCAGTTTTTCAAACTTTTGACTCATTTCCCTTCTCATGTATCTTAAGCTTTATCAGATCAAATAAAATGCCACTAGCTTATCAAGGAGTAGGTGATAATTAAACAAGTCATAATGTCTTGATGTTCACCTGTATATGTTAACAAATGTTAATTAGTTGCCATTATGGCAACTTGCATTCCTTATTCAATGAGCATCTTACGTCAACTATTAAAATTGATTTTAATAGTTCCATTTGGAATAGGATATATATACCAGATAGATAAAGAGGATTGAATTTTTTTTTACCTTTGTTTTCTTATAAATACAGGAATCGTCTAATAGCTTTCTGTCCTGTTTTGTATGAAGAATCAAACCTATAACTAAGATGGTTGAAATTGGTGATAAATACCTTAGCGGAGATTTAATCAAACGAATAGTTATTGATTTTGAAGATGTAGATCTAAGTGAGTCTTCTATTGATAAGGTTGAAGAGAATTATAATTTCTTACGATCATTTATTAAGGAAAAAATAATTTATGGGATCAATACAGGATTTGGCCCTATGGCTAAATATAAGATTGATTCAGATCATCAGATTGATTTACAGTACAATCTCATTCGCAGCCATTCCTCAGGATCAGGAAACACCATTCCTGTAGAATTTTGCCGGTCAGCAGTCCTTGCACGGCTGAATTCTCTTTTACTTGCTCAGTCGGGCATACATCCTGAATTAGTATTATTGCTTAAAGCATTTATAAATAATAGAATTTGTCCGGTATTATTTGAGCACGGTGGTGTAGGTGCCAGTGGCGACCTTGTTCAGCTATCACATCTGGCACTTTCTCTTATTGGTGAAGGTGAAGTATATTATAAAGGCAAAAGGCAAAAAACTGCTGATGTATTTCTTAAGCTTGGATTGAAACCTGCTGAAATGAGAATAAGAGAAGGGCTTGCTCTTATAAATGGTACTTCTGTTATGACAGGTATAGGTATTGTAAATTCCATTAAAGCAAGAAATCTGTTGAAGTGGTCAATACTTGCTTCTTCACTGATCAATGAAATCGTTGAATCATATGATGATCATTATTCTGATGAGCTGAATGCTGCTAAGAAACATACCGGGCAATTGGAAGTAGCCCGGATGATGCGGGAGTATCTCAGCGGCAGCAAACTGGTTCGCAGTCGTGCTGATCATCTTTTTAACGGGGGTAAGAAACAGGAATGGAGGGAAGACAAGGTTCAGGAATATTATTCGATAAGGTGTGTTCCTCAGGTACTTGGACCTATATTGGAAACAATAAACAATGCAGAGATCGTTGTATTGGATGAGTTTAATTCAGTAAATGATAATCCTGTTATAAACAGCGACCTGGGCAATGTATTTCATGGGGGTAATTTTCATGGAGATTATGTTTCTCTTGAAATGGATAAGTTGAAAATTGCGATTACTAAACTATCAATGCTTGCAGAACGCCAGTTAAATTATCTTATGAATGACAGGCTTAATGGAATTCTTCCTCCATTTATTAACCTTGGTACTCTGGGGCTCAATCTTGGTATGCAGGGGGTCCAGTTCACTGCTACCAGTACAGTTGCTGAAAATCAAACATTGTCAAATCCGGTTTATGTACACAGTATTCCAAATAATAATGACAACCAGGATATTGTAAGCATGGGAGCCAACTCAGCACTTATGGCAGCAAGAGTGATCAATAATGCTTATGAGGTGCTTGCCATCGAATGGATGGCATTGATACAGGCTGTGGATTACCTTGGTGTTGAAAAAAAGCTTGCTGACAGGACAAAGAAGTATTATAGGATTATTCGGGAAATTGTACCGGTATTCAAGGATGATTCTACCAAATATGAAGATATAGAAAAGATTAAATCTGAATTGATAAATAATCCAATCGATTAGCCTTAAATTCTGCGATCTGATTGAATTCTCAAATAAGTGTTTTAAAACACATAGATTATGAAATATGCACTAGTAACAGGAGGTTCACGTGGAATAGGCAGAGCTATTTGTGAGAAAATCTCTGAACTCGGATATCATATTTTGATAAATTACAAGTCAAATACTCAGGAGGCTGAAACCACCCTTAAGTTGATACAGGATACAGGAGGAGATGGCGAACTTATGCAGTTTGATATTTCAGATTCTGCCGAAGTTGAGACTGTGCTTGGCAAATGGAAAGAAGACCATCCTGATGAATATATAGAAATTCTGGTAAATAATGCTGGAATCAGGCATGATGCTTTGTTGATATGGATGAAGCCTGAAGAGTGGAAATCGATTATTGATACAAATCTTAACAGTTTCTTCTATACAACCCAGGCTGTATTACAGGATATGCTTGTTAAGAAATTTGGAAGAATTATTAATGTTGTCTCTTTGTCAGGATTGAAAGGAATGCCAGGACAGGTAAATTATTCTGCTGCAAAAGCCGGGTTAATTGGAGCAACAAAAGCCCTTGCACAGGAGATTGGAAGGAAAAAGGTAACGGTTAATGCTGTGGCTCCTGGTTTTATTAAAACAGACATGACTGAAGAACTGGATGAGAAACAACTGAAAGCAATGATACCTTTGAATCGCTTTGGAAATCCTGAAGAAGTTGCTGATGTTGTAGCTTTCTTAGCTTCTGAAAAATCTTCGTATATTTCAGGTGAGGTGATATCAGTTAACGGTGGATTATATACCTAATCATTAAATTGAAAAGCAGATCTTATGAAGAGAGTAGTAATTACAGGAATTGGAGTATATTCAACAATTGGTAAAAACCTCGATGAGGTTAAAGATTCTTTATACAATGGTAAGTCTGGTATTGGCATTGACCCGGAAAGGAAAACCTTCGGATATCGTTCATCATTAACAGGAATCATTGAAAGGCCACAGCTAAAAGGACTCCTTGACAGAAGAACCAGGGTATGTATGGCAGAACAAGGTGAATATGCGTATATGGCAACACGTGAAGCACTGACAAATGCAAAGATTGATGATGATTTCCTGGAAAATAATGAAGTAGGAATTATATATGGGAACGACAGCTCCTCAACTCCTGTTATTAATGCTATTGATATTGTTAGAGTGAAGAAAGATACGCAGATGATGGGTAGTGGCTCCATTTTTCAATCGATGAATTCCACTATTACTATGAATCTTTCAGTTATTTTTAAACTGAAAGGGATTAATTATACTATAAGTGCTGCCTGTGCCAGTGGTTCTCATGCTGTTGGAATGGCATATATTCTGATAAAAAACGGATATCAAAAACATGTGATAGCTGGAGGTGGCCAGGAAATTAATGTATACTCCATGGGTAGCTTTGATGCTTTAAGTGCTTTTTCAGTAAATGTAGAAGATCCCACAAAGGCATCAAGGCCATTTGATAAATCCAGAGATGGGCTTGTTCCCAGTGGAGGTGGAGCTACACTGATACTTGAAGATTATGATTATGCGATAAAACGTGGAGCACCTATCATTGCTGAAGTTATTGGTTATGGATTCTCCTCCGATGGTGCTCATATTTCCGTGCCTACTGTAGATGGACCGCTTAGAGCCATGAAAAGTGCAATAAAAGAAGCTGGTATAAAACTGAACTCAATTGATTATATTAATGCTCATGCAACATCAACTCCTGTTGGAGACATGAATGAGGCAAAGGCTATAAGAGAAGTGTTTGGAGATAAAATACCAATATTAAGTTCCACTAAATCAATGACTGGTCATGAGATGTGGATGGGAGGCGCCAGTGAGTTGATATACTCAATATTAATGATGAAAAATTCATTTGTTGCTCCTAATATCAATTTTGAAGATCCTGATGAATTTTCTAAATATCTTAATATAGCCAGAACTACAACCCCTCATAATATTGATATATTTATGTCAAATTCATTTGGATTTGGTGGTACTAATTCTACGATACTCGTAAAAAACCTTACTTAGCTTGTAAATTGTTATGACTTTTAATAATTTTGTAAGTTCTTAGAGAAATAAAATATACTATAAGGTAAATGAAAAAGGAAGAAATTATAGAAAAGGTAAACGGTTTTCTTATCGATGAATTTGAGATCGAAGAGGATTTGATAGAGCCGGAAGCAACCTGGAAGGATATCGGAATTGACTCACTAGACTTTGTTGATATCGTTGTGATCGTTGATAATACCTTTGGGATTAAACTTAAGGGTGAAGATATGGCAGACGTGAAAACACTGGCAAATTTTTATAATTTTATCGAAAGCAGAGCCAAGTAATACAGAGTTGAAGAACCCTACCCCCGAACCTACGACATGGAACCC